>PBTB01000005.1 GCA_002726945.1 Deltaproteobacteria bacterium
GCGTCCGTATGGAATCCATCCTCGCCGAACGCAACCTCCCACTCGAAACCACACCCAGATGACGGGAAGGCGCAAAACTCTGGAAGGACACTGGTTTTCAGGGCTGTGACCCCAAGGCATCTCGGCCTTGCAGCGCAAGTAAAAAAACAAGGGGCGAGTTGACCCCGGAGGAGAAGCTGGCCGCCTTCCTTGGCGACACCCCGTGATGAGCGGAACTGCGTCTTGCCACAGCGGTTTCGCTTGCCGGTTCGCCATCAGCACGTCATTCTCCCACTTGGCACCAACATGAAGGCAAGGTCCGCACCTGCTCGCAGCAGGTGTTGCAAGAGCGACTGGCTATCGGGCAAGGAAGCCATTAAATTTTGGACTGACCGCTGGAGTTTGCTGAGCCAAGACGACTCCAGCATCCAGCTCCCATAGTTTAACAGGATAAAACGGCGGTTTCCTAAACCGCAACTCGGGGTTCAAGTCCCTGTGGGAGCGCCATTCCTTCATCCGCATCTGGTTCCTTCCGTCCGTGAGGGAGCTGAATTCCCTTTATTTTCAAGGAACTTTTAGGGATCACTATCCCTTGCCATCCCAGTCCGTCTCTGGACATCCCACAGAAAAGATGGTAGAAAAGATGTCAAGGCCCACATTGGGTAGTCCCCCCTCTTGAGTGTTGGTGCCTGTCCTCAGCAAGATTCACCCTGTAAAGGGTTGGGATTTTGCGAATAAACGGCGTTTCCCGGTGCGTTTCCCCCGGGTTACAGTTATTGTTCCCGATTTTCAGAGGAACAACACTCAAGGGGGAGACTACCGATCCTTGGGACCGTGGGGATTGTCGTCCCTACCTGAGCACAACTTGACGGAAGCCAATCCTGACATACTGCACACGGCGCGAGCGTACTGATTCGTGGCGTGGTTGGACAATGAGGTTCAGTCCAGCCGCTGAATGCGGGCACCGATGGCGTTGAGACGTTCGTCAATGCGCTCGTAACCCCGGTCGATCTGGTTGACGTTCTGGATTTCGGATGTGCCCTGGGCACCCAGCGCCGCGATCAGAAGCGCCATGCCCGCCCGGATGTCCGGAGAGGAAACGAGGGCGCCGTGCAGCGGAGCGGGGCCGGACACCACCGCCCGGTGCGGGTCGCAGAGAATGATCTGTCCCCCCATCGCAATCAACTTGTCCACCCAGAACAAGCGACTCTCAAACATTTTCTCAAAGATCAGCACCGCCCCCCGGCATTGTGTGGCGGTGACAGTCATGATGCTCGTCAAGTCCGCTGGAAACGCAGGCCAAGGGCCATCGTCGATTTTCGGAATGCCTCCGGGGGTGTCGGCCTGCACGGTCAGTTTCTGATCTCCGGAAACGTGTAAATCCCCGCCTTTCACGCAAGTGTCCACACCAAGACGCTCGAACATCATCCGGGTCATCCGCAGGTGTGGGACTGCCGCATTGCGGATGCGCAATTCACTGCGCGTGACTGCCGCCAGTCCGATGAACGAACCGACCTCAATGTGATCGGGCTGGAGCGTGTACTCGCCGCCGTGCAGCCGGGAAACCCCTGTCACGGTGATCAGATTGGTGCCGATGCCCGTGATGTTGGCACCCAGTGTGTTGAGGAAGTGGCAGAGTCCTTGGACATGCGGCTCACAGGCGGCGTTGTAAATCGTGGTTGTTCCGGAGGCGAGCACGGCGGCCATGAGCGCGTTTTCAGTGGCCATCACGCTGGCTTCATCGAGGTGCAAATCCGCCCCGTGAAACCCGGAGCTTTGCATACGATAGATGTTGTCCTCGCCATCGGTTTCGATCCACGCACCCAAGCCACGCAGTGCTTGCAAATGGGTACTCACCGGACGCAGCCCAATCTTGTCTCCGCCGGGAGCCGGGAGGTTGGCTGCTCCCAAACGGGCAAGCAGTGGAGCTGCGAGCAGGAAAGAACCACGTATCTGCGATGCCTTGCCGAACTCTGGAGTCGATGACGAAAGGCTCGCAGCATCAAAGCGAAGCTGATGCGTACCAAGTTCGGTGATCCGCACTCCAAGACTGGTGAGCAGTTCACACATCATCGTGATGTCCCGGATTTTGGGGAGGTTGCTCAGCACCACAGGTTCTGCGGTGAGCAGCAGGGCCGCCAGGACCGGAAGGGCTTCGTTCTTGTTACCGGATGGGGTGATGGAGCCGGAGAGGCGGTGACCGCCCTCCACAATGAACCGAGCCATGGATGTAATGAGGAATGAATTCATATCATACAGGACTTACGCAAAATTTTGCTAAAGAACTGATATTATTGACTTCATCAAAAATGACTAAAAATACTTTAATTCTTTGGAATCATTAGTTATTTTATAGTAAAANACGTTAAGAACCGAACACTGTTATCCTNNGTTAATATTGTTTAATATCAATGAATTGACTTCCTGTATTTTAGTAGAAATGTGTTCTAGAATATATAGTTTTGACTATAAANCNAGNCTGAGTACTAGGCTGCAAATGTTTCCCACCCTCTTCTCGCTCGAAATCCCGTTTCTCGACATCACACTGGAGCCGAGGTTCTACGGGCTGTTCTACGCCATCGCCATCCTCATCGGTTCCCGGATTGTGTTGTCCGAGGTGAATCGCCGTCAACTTGGACTCAGCGAAGATGAAGCGATGAACCTCACGCTCTATGCCTTTCTTGTCGGGCTCCTCGGTGCCCGGACCTATGAAATCGTGATGGAGTGGTCCAACTACTACGCCCACCAGCCGTTCTGGAAGGTGTTTGCGGTCTGGCAGGGTGGACTCGCCATCCACGGGGGCATCCTTGGCGGAAGCCTCTTCACAATCTTCTACTGCCATCAGAAGCAGATTTCGTTGGGCCACGTCTTGGACATCGCGGCACTTTGCATGATTCAGGGACAAGCGATCGGGCGCTGGGGCAATTTCACCAATGGTGAAGCCGCCGGACCGGTGACCAAGTTTTGGACGGGCATCACCTTTCCTCCCGGAACCGTGATTGACCGCTACGCTCAAGGCCAGCCGGTGCATCCGACCATGATCTACGAATCGCTGGGGAACGTCCTCATCTTCCTCATTCTCTGGCGGCTGCGACTTAAGCACTTCCGCCCCGGAATGCTCGGTGCCCTCTACCTGCTTGGCTACTCGATCCTGCGCTCGGCTCTCACACCCTTTCGCATGGACAACCAATATCTCATCCTCGGCGACACCCTCATCCTTGCACCCTACGCCATCGGTATCGTGCTGACGCTGGTGGCGGTGGTCTGGATCACCCGTGCCCGCCTTTGGAAATCTGACTCGTTGCTGGCGAAAAACTCCCCCTCTGCACGTCTGTCCCAGAAGCGGCGCTGACCAGAGTTTGCTTTGTCTTTGCGCAGGCAGTGTGTTAGTTTTCCCAAAACACGGGACACGGTTTCTAACACTTTCACAAACAAACATGAGCTTACGGACCGATCTCCTCCAGCAAGACGATTTCCAACAACGACACATCGGTTTTCAGGGGGGCGATCGTGATGCGATGCTGCAAGCGGTCGGGGCGGAATCCCTTGACGACTTGATGGATCAAACCGTGCCTTCGTCCATCCGGATGTCGGGAGAACTGGAACTTCCAGGGCCACGAACCGAAGCGCAAGCCCTTGCGGAACTGGCCGAAATGGCAGGCAAAAATCAGGTGCTGAAATCCTGCATCGGCATGGGGTACCACGACACGATCACCCCCAGCGTGATCCTCCGGAACCTGCTGGAACATCCAGGCTGGTACACCGCCTACACGCCGTATCAGGCTGAGATTTCGCAGGGGCGACTGGAGATGCTGCTGAACTTCCAGCAGATGATCATGGACCTCACGGGCATGGACGTCGCCAACGCCTCCCTGCTCGATGAAGCCACCGCAGCGGCAGAGGCGATGACCTTCTGCAAGCGCGTTTCCCGCAGCAAGTCGAACCGCTTTTTTGTCGCGGACGATTGCCTCCCGCAAACGCTGGATGTCCTCAAAACCAGAACCGAACCGCTGGGGTTGGAACTCGTCGTTGGCAATCCATGGGACGGTTGTAATGACGCCTATGGCGTGTTGCTCCAGTATCCCGGAACCTTTGGTGACATTTCCAGCGTGGGAGAACTGTCCGTGCAGTGGCACGAGCGTGGAGTGATGGTTGCGGTTGCCGCTGATTTGCTGAGCCTCGTCCTGCTCAAGCCTCCGGGGGAGTTCGGAGCAGATGTGGTGGTGGGGAGTGCCCAGCGCTTCGGGGTGCCAATGGGCTATGGCGGTCCCCATGCGGGGTTCTTTGCCACGTGGGCCGCGCACAAACGCGCCATACCGGGACGCCTGATTGGAGTGTCGGTGGATCGACGCGGCAAGTTGGCCCTGCGCATGGCCCTGCAAACCCGCGAACAGCACATCCGCCGCGAAAAGGCGACCAGCAACATCTGCACAGCACAGGTGTTGCTGGCGAACGTCGCGGCAGCGTATGCCCTCTACCACGGGCCTGAAGGGCTGAACACCATCGCCCGGCGGGTGCATCACCTCACCCGTTTGCTTGCCTGCGGACTCCGGAAAAACGGGCTGGACACCAACGCTACCTTCTTCGACACCCTCACCGTAAGCGTCCCGGACGCGAAAGCCGTGCATCAGCGCTCGGTCGCTGCTGGCATGAACCTTCGGAAGCTCGACGAAGGACGTGTGGGCATCAGCTTTGACGAGACAACCACCGCCGAGGACGTCACCCGATTGCTGAAGGTGTTGTGTCCGGATTCAACCACATCCTCCATTTCGGAACTCTCGCAGGAATTGGAGCAGGCGGGGTTAGGCATTCCACAGGGGATGCGGCGCACTTCCGAATTTCTCACGCATCCGGTCTTCCACGAGCATCGCTCCGAAACTTCGATGATGCGCTACCTCAAGCGACTGGAGGGCAAGGACATTGCCTTGGACCGGGCGATGATCCCCCTGGGGTCTTGCACGATGAAGCTCAACGCCGCGACCGAAATGCGGCCCGTGACCTGGCCGGAGTTTGGGAGGATGCACCCTTTTGTTCCGGTGGAACAGGCCGCAGGCTATGCCGAATTGATCGGCGGTTTGGAGGACATGCTCTGCAAGCTTACGGGTTTTGACGTGGTCTGCATGCAACCGAATTCCGGTGCGCAGGGCGAGTACGCGGGCTTGCTGGTGATTCGCAAGTACCACCAAAGTCGGGGCGAGGGGCACCGTGAAGTCTGCCTGATCCCCAGTTCCGCTCACGGGACCAACCCCGCCAGCGCCGCGATGCAGGGCATGCAGGTGGCCATCGTCAAGTGCGATTTCGAGGGCGACATCGACATGGCCGACCTTGTGGAAAAGGCCGAGGAACATGCCGACCGCCTTGCCGCCCTGATGATCACCTACCCCTCCACCCACGGGGTTTTTGAACCGACCATCACGGAGATCTGTGAGACCATCCACCAGCATGGGGGGCAGGTTTACATGGACGGCGCCAACCTCAACGCCCTCGTTGGCATCGCGCAGCCCGGACTCTACGGGGTCGATGTCTCCCACATGAACCTGCACAAGACCTTCTGCATCCCACATGGCGGTGGCGGCCCCGGAATGGGACCGATCGGGATGAAGGCGCACCTTGCTCCGTTCATGGCAAGTCATGTCGTGGTGCCTCCGCAGGGAACCGACCCCGCGCAGTCGGCGATCTCAGCAGCCCCTTGGGGCAGTCCGAGCATTCTGCCGATTACATGGTCCTACATCCGCATGATGGGCAACTCTGGACTCAAGCTCGCCACGCAATCGGCGATTCTCGCGGCCAACTATCTTGCAAAGCGTTTGGGCGTTGCCTTTCCCGTTCTCTACACTGGACAGAATGAGCGCGTGGCTCACGAGTGCATCATCGACATCCGGGGGTTCCGGGAATCGTCGGGAGTCACCGAAGAGGATGTCGCCAAGCGCCTCATCGACTACGGATTCCACGCGCCCACAATGTCGTGGCCGGTGGCTGGAACCCTGATGATCGAACCGACCGAAAGCGAACCCAAGGCCGAATTGGATCGCTTCTGCGATGCGATGCTGAACATCCGCAAGGAAATCGCCAAGGTCGAATCCGGAATCTGGAGCCGCGAGGACAATCCCTTGAAGAATTCGCCGCACACACTCGATGATCTCATGGACGAGTGGGTGCATCCGTACACCAAGGCCGAGGCCGTCTATCCGGACCCCGCCCTGAAGCACAACAAGTACTGGTCGTCCGTAAATCGGATCGACAACGTTTACGGGGACCGCAACGTGGTGTGTTCGTGTCCACCCCCGGAAGCCTACGAGAATGCCAAGTGAAGCCCAAGGTTGCCGTTGGATGACCTGTTCCACGACTCCTTTTCCGGAGTTCGGCTTGGTTTGGATTACTCCGAATACGAAGCCGCTCAGGCACTCAACCAGACTATACTACGGCGCTTGATTGCCCCGGAATGGGGTGATGCGAATGATCCCCATCGCCAGCAAGTCCTTGGGTTTGGGAGTGCCGGGCACTGTTTGTTGCTGGAGCCGGAACGGTTTTTGGAGGAATACACCCGGAATCCGGACGGCACTCTGTCCTCACAGGAGAGTGAGGTTCCGCTGTCTGTGGGAACGTGGGAGGGGCTGATGAACGTGCAGCGGACGTTTTGGGTGCATCCCGAGGTGAAGCGGCTGTTTGTCTCTGGACACCCGGAGGTTTCGCTGTTTTGGGCGCATCCGGAGTTGCAAATCCCCTGCAAGGGGCGGCTGGACTGGTGGAATCCTGAGATTGGCGCAATCGTTGACCTCAAATTTGCAAACGGGTCCGGACGCGACTTTGCCCGCAACCTTGTGGGCCGACGGCACTTGGACCTGCAACTCGGATGGTATCGAGAGGGGGTGCGGCAATTGCTTGGCATCGAAGCCCAGACATGGGTCATCGTGATCGAGAAAACGAAACCCTACCAAGTTTACGCGCACCAGCTTTCAGTCCGGGAGTTGGCGTCCGGACAGAAGAAGCTTGCAAAGACAACGGCACTGTGGCAACACAAACCCTCCCCATGAACCGGAAGCGACTGCAACAACAAATCGCGCTGGCGCTGGCGCTGGGCAGTGGCTGGCTGGCGGCCTGCACCACTCAGTCCACGCCCAACCAAGCCAACTACGCCGCCTGTCAAGCCTTAGTGGAGCAGGACCGCACCGCCGCCCGCCGTGCGAAATTCTACAGCTACTCCCCGGAAAAGTTCGATGCCTGCCGTGCGCCCTATCGCTTCACCCTAGAATGAAAAACCATGCCCGGCCCACCAATGGGTTTGCGCTTTCGGGCCTGCCTTGCTAACGTGTTGAGATTTGAATGCGGAGAAATCCGCCCTGTGTGTCCCGCTGCCAACTCCACTTAACGAATCCGAAAGGAAGTTTCTATGAAGCGTCTGGTTCTGACCGGTGCAACGTTGCTCCTGGCCTTGGCCTGCACGGCTTTTGCCGCAGGTGACTCTGACCGTGGTGCGGTCCTCTATCAAAACTGTGCGACCTGCCACGGCGATGATGCCGGAGGGATGTACCTCTCCAACGCACCCGCGCTTGCTGGTCAGTACGAGTGGTATCTTGAAACGCAGCTTAAGAACTTCCAGAGCGGCATTCGTGGAACCCACGCGGAGGATGTGCAAGGGCAGATGATGAAGCCGTTTTCGCTCACCCTCGGTGATGAAAAGGCGGTTGTGGACGTGGTGGCCTACATCGGCACCCTGGAGGCGGCACCGCAGGCAGCCAAAATTGTGGGCGATGCGGCGGCGGGCAAATCCGCATACGGAACCTGCACGGCGTGTCACGGAGCCAATGGTGAAGGCAACCCCACGCTCAAGGCCCCACGTCTTTCCGGACTGCCAGACTGGTACATCGCCCGGCAGCTTCACAGCTTCAAGCAGGGTTTCCGGGGAACACGCTCCGACGATGCGGCAGGTCAGACGATGCGCCCGATGACCCTTGCGCTGGATGATACCGCCATCAACAATCTCGCCGCCTACATCAGCGGGCTGTCCAGAGGCGCTTCCGTAGCAGGAACCGCAACAACGGTAAGACCATCATCCACCTCCGGCACCGCCACGTCCACCACCGCAGGCGGTCTGCTTGTGGCCAAGGTCAGTGGTGAGCATGTGCCCTACAGTAACCCGCTTGAGGTGGGCAACCCGCTTTTTGCGGCCTGCGCCTCCTGCCACGGCAACGAAGGCGAAGGCAACGCCAAGTTCAACGCCCCACGGCTGGCCGGACAAGAAGCCTGGTACCTTTCCCGGCAGTTGCAGAACTGGCAGGACGGCATCCGGGGAACCCACCCTAAAGACGTGTTCGGCATGCAGATGCGTCCATTGGCGGCCTCCCTGCGAGGCGGGCAAGTCCAAAAGCTTGCTGCGTACATTTCCGGATTGGCAGGGGACTACTCTGAAGCGACTCTCAACGGCGACGTGAAAGCCGGAGCCGCCACGTTCAACACTTGCGCGTCGTGCCACGGTGCAAACGGTGAAGGCAACAAGGCACTCAACGCGCCCAAACTGCAAGGGCTTCCGGATTGGTACATTGCCCGACAGCTTCAAGCCTTCAAGGCCGGAGTTCGTGGTCAGAACCCCCGTGACCAGTACGGTCAGCAAATGCGCCCGATGGCGGTGGGTTTGAGCAATGAGGCGGTCATTGATGTCGCCAGCTTCATCGCCACCCTGCGGCCCGGAATCGAACCGCTCAAAGTCGCGACGACCGCATCCCCCTCCGCTTCAGGAGGAGGCGGATCGGCTGCGGGCAAAGCTGCCTACGGAACTTGTCTCGCATGCCACGGAGCCAACGGCGAGGGCAACCAAGCGCTCAACGCTCCACGCATCGCCGGACAGCAAGCTTGGTATCTGGAGCAGCAGCTTCGTAACTTCCGCAAGGGCGTTCGTGGCACTCACGCCGAGGATATTTTTGGCAAAACAATGGCGCCCATGGCGGCAGGACTCGCCAGCGATCAAGCCGTCAGTGATGTGTCGGCCTACGTCGCCACGCTTTCCGGAGCCAAGTCCGCAGCCACCCTTGGGGGCGATGCCTCGGCAGGCAAAGCGGCTTACGGAACCTGCATGGCGTGTCACGGCGCGAACGGCGAGGGCAACCAAGCGCTGAATGCGCCCAAGCTCGGCGGGCTTCAGGATTGGTACGTCGCCCGACAGCTCAAGAACTTCAAGACGGGAGTCCGGGGGGCTCATGCCGAAGACACCTTCGGCAAGATGATGGCGCCGATGGCCATGGCTTTGGATGACGCTGCTGTCAACAACGTCGCTGCCTACATTGCAACACTTCCGGAGTAAGCCCACACAGGCTTACGCAACATCGTAGCGGTTGCATTCTCGCTCGTCCTGAATTTGTCGGTACAAGCGAAGGTTCACCTTCCCATCACCCCTCCAAAGCAGAATCATGAAAAAAACAGCTCGTGGAGTTATACTCGTGGCGCCCACCCCAAGGACATGTTCGGGATGCAAATGCGTCCAATGGCGATGACACTTGCCAACGATGCCGCTGTCAACAACGTTGCCGCCTACATCGCTTCGCTTCCGGAGTGACCCTTCCTCTGATGCGCTTCTTCTTTGAAAAGCGGACGGACACCACTCCGCTGGGGCACACCACGACTATCATCGGTGCGGTGGTGCTGGCGTTGGTATTCGGAGCTGGGTTCCTTGCTACCGTAGGAGTTGATCCGCTGGAAGCCTACACGCTGGTGGTGGAAGAGGTGTTCCTGTCCAGCTACGGCTGGCAGGATTTGCTGGTGAAGTTCACCCCGTTGCTCTTCATGGGATGTGCGGTCGCCTTGGCCGCGCAAATGCGGCTCTGGAACATCGGCGCGGAGGGGCAGTTCCACATGGGCACCGTGTTCGTGACGTGGGGTTCCCTGCACCTCAATCCGGACACCTGGGGCTGGAGCCTGCTGCTGGTCATGGGCTTGCTGGCTATTGCCGGAGGCGGACTCTGGGGCAGCATTCCGGGAGTGCTGAAAGCCCGATTCGGCGTGAATGAAATCATCACCTCGCTGCTGCTCAATTATGTCGCCGTGGCGTGGGTGGATCAGCATCTGTTTGGTAGTTGGCGCGATCCCGCGAGCAACAATTTCCCAATCACGCGGGAATTCGCAGACGTTGCCCGCCTGCCCTCCTTCGGCAACACCTCCGTTCATTTTGGACTCATCCTTGCTCTTGTCGTTGCCGTTGTGGTGGCGTGGGTTCTGCTCAAAACCAAGCTCGGCTTCCAAATCCAACTCACGGGGGACAATCCGGACGCGGCGGGTTATGCGGGCGTGAATGGCCGTCTGCTCATCATCCTTGTCTTCGCGTTCAGTGGGGCCATCGCCGGACTCGCGGGCTTCTCGGAAGTTACAGGCATTCACTATCGGCTTCAGCAGAACATCTCGATCGGCTATGGTTACACGGGCATCATTGTCGCGTGGCTGGCCCGCAACCACCCGCTTGGGATCCTGTTGTCCGCGCTCTTCATGGCGGTGATTTTCGTCAGTGCGGAAATGCTGCAAATCGAATACGGACTGCCCATTGCGATGGTTTATCTCTATCAGGGGGTGATCCTTTTCACTGTGCTGGGTTCCGAGATTTTCACCGAGTACAAGCTTCGACTCCGAACCGCCTAGGATGGAATTTCTGACACAAGCACTGGTCGCCGCCGTCGAGATGGGTACACCCCTGCTCTTCGCCACACTCGGCGGGGTGATCAGCGAGCGTGCGGGCGTGATCAACCTTGGCATGGAAGGGCTGCTGCTCGTTGGGGCGCTGGTGGCGTTTGTGACCATGCTGGGTACGCAGTCCTACCTTGCGGCAATTGGCGCGGCAGTGGTCGTGGCGGGCGTGGTGACGATGGTGCATGGCCTCGTCTGTCTCGTGTTGCGCGCCAACCAGATTGCCTCTGGACTTGCGCTCACCTTGTTTGGCACGGGTCTGAGCGGGTTGTTTGGGGACAGGCTCATTGGCAAAACCATCGAACCACTGGACAGCCACGCACTACCCGGACTCAGCCAAATCCCCCTGATCGGCCCCGCACTGTTCCATCAGGACGTGCTGGTGTACCTCTCCTACGGCTGTGTGCTGGCAACGTGGGTCGTGCTTTACAAATCTCGGCTCGGTCTTACGATTCGCTCGATGGGTGAGAATCCGGAGGTCTGCGATACGATGGGCCTCTCCGTGTTGGGCTACCGCTTCTGGTGCCTTGTGGCGGGTGGCATGCTGATCGGGCTGGGTGGTGCGTACTTCTCTCTCGCCTTGAACTCGTACTGGGTGGACAACATCACCGCCGGGCGCGGCTGGATTGCGGTGGCGCTGGTGATCTTCGCCTTCTGGCATCCGCTCAAGGCGTTGGCGGGCGCATACCTGTTCGGGTTCGCCATTGCGCTGGAATTGCGGTTGCAGTTGCTCGGAATCGGGCTTTCCCCGTATTTTCTCAAGATGCTGCCCTACCTGCTGACCATCCTCGTGCTGACCACGGTGACGATCCGCAACCAGCGCCGGGGCATTCAGGTGATGCCCGCCGGTTTGGGGCAGGGCTTTGTGCGGGGCGAGAAGTACTGACCCCGTTTTCCTCTGAACCCCACTTTCCTGCATGATCCAACACACCTTTCCGGTTCGTATCGGCTGGGGCGACTGCGATCCCGCGCAGATCGTCTTTTACCCCAACTACTTCACATGGTTCGATCAAGGGGCGCATCTGCTCTTTGACCACCTCGGTCTGCCGATGGGACAATTGTCCGAGGACTACGGCGTGGTCGGCCTGCCCATTGTGGACGCCAAGGCCAAGTTTCTCGGCCCCTCGAAGTACTGGGACGAGATTGAAGTCACCAGTTGGGTCAGCGAAGTCCGGGAGACAACCCTTGTCGTCTCCCATGAGGTTCGCAATACTGGGAAATTAGCAGTCGAGGGTTCTGAGCTTCGGGCCTGGGCGACGATCCATCCCGAAGATTCCAAGCGTCTCAAGACGCTGCCCATTCCCGAAGCGGTGCGTCGTCGATTGCTGGCTTCAGAAGGCTGATTCGGTCTCGCCCAAACTTCGGTAGTGGGTGATTTCGAGCTGATTTGGGACTTTGTCATTCCCGAAGCGGGAATCCAGAATCGTGCTGACATTCAAGCCGTGGTCGAACGGCTAAGGTGATTTATTGGAATCAATGTACCTGAATTATACCGGATTTTTTGGAGCTTCAAGGCATCGAAAAAGGCACATAGCTATGTATGGATCGATAACGCTGAAAATCCATAAAAAGACAAATAAGATGGTATATTAATTTCAGGAAATCAACTAAAGCGCGGGGGCGGCGGTGGGGGCATCACCGGACACGCTCACGGACGGCGGTTCTGCCGCGAGATCGTGCATCTGGTCAATGTACTCCTGAAGCTCAGCGACGGCGTGCTGCCGCTGTTCCGGAGTCAGCAGTTGATCCACGGCGAGAATACGCTGTCGGTTCCTCAACGCTCTAGCCTGCCGCTGGGCCCGTTCTTCTGGAGTATTGGTCCTCCCCCAAGTTTCCACCCACTCGGTCAACCACGCTGCAATTTCCGGCTCAGTTGGCTTGCTCCGGAGTAAAGCGAGGAAGCGAGGTTGCGATCTCCGTCTGCGTTGCAGCCGCTCGGTGGTGGAGTCCAGACTTGCTGCCGCCCACTGCGTTTGCAACTCCGAAAGCCGCAGCTTTTGGGATTTGGAAAGCGAACCAAGCCAGTTCTCCAGAGTGTCCACCAGCCGCTCCTGCCGCTTGCGCTGGTGTTCTTCTGAAGAACGGTCCAGTTCCTCCTTGTACTCCTCATTCTCCTCCTGTATTTCCTGCTCAAGGTGGACGATCTGTTCCGGGGTCACAGTCGTCAGCAAACGGGCGATGTCCGGAATCGCTCGGTTCCCCAGGCGTTGCCACGCAGTCTCCATGCGAGCCTGTCCCTCCTCCAGTTCCGCCATCGTCAGGCCATCTCTACCCCGCTGCTGGACCTCTTCCAGAAAGGCGGCGTAGGTCGGGAGTTCGTTGATCCGGTGCCACTCCAGCAAAGCCTCCATGCGGGAGTCCACGAAGTCCTCCTGCTGCCCCGTGAGATCGAGGTAATCATCGGCCCGCCACGCGGTGTAATCATCGCCAAACTCGTAGATCAGGCTCAGTGTGCTGCATCCGGAGATCACGAAAGTGGCGGCAAGCAGAAGGGCAATTTGAAGCATGGTGCGTTCTCTTTGGTGTAGGAACGTCTTCATGTTAACAGAATCCTTCGGGAAGTTCAGGCAGAGAAACACAATGATGCAATTGCCTGCGCTTCCCGGAATGCCTTGAGTTTCCCCGCCACCCCTCTAGCCTACTCAGGAAATATGGACTATGTCAGGAATCACTATGGGCAACTTCATCGAGAAATCACGCAGCAACTACTTCCGGGTCACGGACGTGGAGGAGTTCAAGCTGCTCTGCAAGGACAACGGTCTGCAACCGTTGACGGGGGAAACGCCGAACAAGCGCGGCGAAGTGGGGTTCATCCTCGCGGACGGCAAGGGCGTGCAGGGCCGCTCCATCCACGAATTCAAGCGCGAACTCGCCCTGCTGCTGGATCACGGCGAAGTCTGCGTGGTCCGGACTCTCAGCTACGATGAGGACAACGTGGAGGAAATTCAGGGGCGCACCATTGCCATCCGCAAGGACGGGCGGGAGTTGATCGTTGACCTGGATGACATCTACCACCGCATCAACGCCAAGTGGCACCTTGATACCTCACCCACCGAAGAAGAATAACCCCCATGCCCCGCTACTTTGCCTTTGGCTCCAACATGAACGCCGAACGCATGCACGAACGCCTCGGTTGGTCGGCCAAGCGTTTTGCCGCTACGCTTCCGGACTTCCGCCTGCTCTTCAACAAACAGGTGCCGAGTGGACGCTGGTGTGTGGCCAACATCATGCCTGCTCCTGGACAAACTGTGGAGGGCATCGCGTACACCGTCAAACACCGTGACCTTAACGTCCTCGATGGCTACGAGGGCGTGGCGGAGGGCCACTATGAACGCCTGCCCGTGACCGTCTTTACGGCATCCGGAGAAGCGTTCGCGGCCATCGCCTATTCCGCGCTGAAGACGGGACCGGAGTTTCCACCCACCCGTGAATACCTCAACCACCTGCTCACGGGCCAACCACTGCTCAGCACCAACTACTTCCAGTGGCTGCAGCAAACTCAGGTTTACAACGAAACCCCCGCCAAAGAGCAACACTGGCTCTCCGAGTGAGCCGCCCATGAAGCCCCAGAGGCCCACTCTGTGAGAACTTCACCTGTCCCTGCCAATGACAAACATGGAATGACAACTTCTCAATTGACAATTTCAATGTCCACTAACCCGGATCTCAACCTCTACAGCCTCGCCTTCCTAAAACCGAATCCGCGTCACGAAATCCTCCGCGAACGCGTTGCCCTTGTCCGAATCCCCCTCACTGTTTGGTTCCACTGGAGTTGTACTTGACGCTCCGAATCATCAGACGCTGCAGCCCATGTCATTGCCGCAGCACATGGGAGACTTGATCATACCGTGTCCATCCGGGCATTTGGACACACCCACCTTGGTTCCGTCATCCTTGGAAATGTGATCATGCACCAGTTCCTTGCCGCACTTGGCGCACTGCATCCCAGTAACCCCCATGCCGCACTTGTCACAAACGTAATCCGCCATCAGTTTTCTCCTTTTGAGCGGGTTAATCGCCGGAGCTTTAAGTCACCCCGGCGACGAAAAAGCCAATATGACTCACTTTCCTACAAAAATAATTGAACTTCAGCAGACTTGACAAGCCAAAAGACAATTCCAGGACTTACGCAAAAACTGGGGTTGTTTTTAAAATCACTAATGATTTCAAAGAATTAATGGATTTGAGACATTTTTGATGAAGTCAACAATATCA
>PBTB01000006.1 GCA_002726945.1 Deltaproteobacteria bacterium
GCCATCTGAACACTGTATCAAACAAATCTTCATCCTGTGAAATTGAAGAAATGTCATTTAATATCAGCAATTTGGGTATTTTTCGGCCAAGCACTAGTTATGCGGGCACTCCCGAAGCCAGCGGGCGTGATGCGAGGCGCTCTCGACCCCAGCGATCAGGTTGACCATCGCATTGCTGGCCAAGACTGTTTCCGGCATCGCCAACTCCCGAACCTCAACTCCCAAATCCTTGAAAACTTTCAGGCTTTCGACCATTCGCACCCGGACTTCAGGATGAACCGGATCGTAAAAATAGTTGGAAGGCATCCCCACCTTCAGTCCCTTGGGGAGGTTTCCCAACCCGCTGAGGTAGTCGTCCACTTCGCGGGTGGAGCAAGTGCGGTCCTTAGGGTCGGGCTCCTGCAATGGCTTGGGTGATGAGCGCACAGTCACGGACCGTGCGGGTCAGGGGGCCGACATGATCCAGGGTGTGCAAAAGCGGCATGGCCCCGTAGCGGCTCACCCGCCCGTAGGTCGGCTTCATCCCGACGAGTCCGCAGCATGACGCAGGAAAGCGGATCGAACCGCCCGTGTCCGAACCGAGGGTGCCGTAAACCAAGCCTGCGGCAACCGCAGCAGCCGGGCCACTGGAGGAACCTCCTGTGATGTAATCCAGATTCCAGGGGTTGCGGACATTTCCGGTGATCTCGTTGTGTCCCGTGAGACCATAGGCAAACTCCACCATGTTGAGTCGCGCAATGTCAAGTGCCCGGCGGCATCGAGTTTTTCCAAGGCGGTGGACGTGACTTCCGGCACAAAATCCTGCCGGATTTTCGAGCCGCAGGCGCTGACCCGGCCCTTGCGGTAGTACATGTCCTTGTGTGCCAGCGGAACGCCGTGTAGCGGTCCCAGTGCTTCCCCCGAACTCCGAACCTGATCGGCTTTGCGAGCGTCGTCCAAGGCGGCTTCGGCATCCATTCCCGCCACGCAATTCAGTCGCGGGTGTCCGGATTCCAGCCGCTCCAAGCAGTTGCATGTGACTTCCTCGCTGGAAACCTCGCCCTTCCGGATCACCTCGCCCACCGCGCTTAGGCTGAGCTTGGCAAATTCTGTGTTACTCACTGACGTTACGCACTCAGATTTTAACTCATTGAAATCATTTGGATTTTAAAATTAGTCAGAATTTTCACCATCAATAAAATCAATAACTTACGAAGGGGACTGCGTAACATCATAGGACTTACGCAAAATTTTNCTAAAGCACTGATATTGTTGACTTCATCAAAAATGCCTCAAATCCATTAATTCTTTGAAATCATTAGTTATTTTAAAACTAGCCCTAGTTTTTTGCGTAAGTCCTGCATCAGTTACTCATCGATGTCCTCGTATTGCTCCATCCGGTGCTGGAATCCGGAGGGTTCCTGATCGAAGCCAAGGCGATTGAGGAAATTACGCTTGGCATCGGCTTGCTGGAGGGCGCTGCTCAGCAGTCGTTGGGTGGATTTGGCGTCCGGATTGAGCTGCCGGAACCTTGCCCAATCTTTGAGGTCAGTGATCGCGTCCATGTCTGGGCGTGCAAATGGGTTGTCTTTTGTCCGTTGCTCGGTAAGTTGATGTCAACTTACGCAAACCGGACCTCCCGCACAAGCTTTTCGTCATCTCAGTCTTGAAAATGAGTTTTTGGGTGATCACCGATTCGGGGCTGGGAGGACTCTCCATCGCAGCCCGCTGCTTTCAAATGCTTGAGGTTACGCCCAAGTCGGCAGCAGCAGTTTCCGGAGACGAGTTGGTTTACGTCAACGCGGTTCCGCATAAGGATCGTGGCTACAACACGATGGTCTCCCGCGCTGAACGCCTCCAAACATTTCGGGGCTTGCTCCAGCGCGTGAATCGTGATTTGCAGCCCCAGGGCATCTTGGTCGCCTGCCATTCGCTCTCGCTCTTCCTTCCAGAACTTAAGGACGAATTCGGAAGTGCGCTGGACTTGCGAGGCGTGGTCGAGCCCACACGGACCCTTGGCCGGAAAATCCTCGCAGACACTGAGGAGGAACTGATGGTTTTCGCTGCGCCCTCCACTGTGGCCGAAAGCGTTTACAAAAAAGCCTTAACTGCCGAGCATCCGGAATGGAAGAGGCGGATTCACGAGCAGGCGTGTCCAGAACTGGCCTCGGCAATTTCTGCGGATGCCCACGGAGATTTGGCGTGTTCACTGATCGAGCATTATGTCAGGGAGGCTCTTGCCCGGATGACTCCGGAAAAATCAGTCTGCGGAATTCTGGGCTGCACCCACTACGGGTATCGCTCCGGATTTTTCCGAGCGGCACTGGCGAAGCACTGGCCCAATGCAAGTCAAGTTCTTGACCCGAATGAAGTGGCAGCGGCGGAACTTGCTGAAGCCTTGCCCGCAGCAGAGCGATTCTGCTTCATCAGTCCCTACCCCATTCCGGAGTTTGAGCAGCAAACCGTGAGCGGGTTTCTCCACCCTGTTTCCCCAACCGTCGCCAATGGTTTTCTGAACGAAGAGGTTCGCGAGGACTGGTCATTTGAGATGAAGGAATAGTTGAGATGTCAGGAAAAATCATTGTGCCGCTGGGTGAGGGCGGCTTTCTTGTTGCCTGCGAGGGCAAACTGCCACAGGAAGCCCCGGCTCCGGAAGCCACCGATTTGCTTTTTGAGGCTGCAGAAGGCAGAAGGCAGAAGCCAACCGTAGGAGCGGGCCATGCCCGCGACAGCCCCCCAGCCGTTTTTCAGTTAAGTCGCTACACTCATCCGGAACCTTGGCGTGAACCGGAACAGTGGCGGGTTTGCCAGAGTTTGATGGAATGGGAGTTTTTCGAAGATTCCTACCGTGCGGCTCGCGGGTGCGTTTGGAAGGAACAACATTCGCTGGAGGAGATCAAAAACTGGCTCTTGCAGGCTCCAGAGGATGCCTTGGGGCATGTGGCCCAGCAGGTCGGCGCGGCGGTTGTTCATCCGGATCGGCCTTTGAAGTTCCAGCGGCTCGACATCCCCAAGCCGTGGGGGTTCGAGGGCTGGTACACCGGTGTGGAAAAACGGGGGGTTGTCAGGGTCGGCGATGCGAACGGAACGACGGAACTGCCCCACGNCCTCTCGCTGTTTCCCGGTGAGTTACATGGTTTGCACCCGCAGCAGTTGGTGCTGCTCAAGACCCTCAATCCCGTCCCGCAGGAGGTGCTGGGCGACCTTTATCTTGAACTGCACGAGGAAAAATGGGAGGTGTATGTCGTCACTGAAATCGACTCGCAGGCGTGGCCGCAGGGCGAGGGCATCGTCAAAGCGGGAGCGCATCCGGAAAAACTTCGGCAGTACCAGCAAGCACTTGGCTCCCAATGGGAAACCGGGTTTCGGCAAGAGTTCCGGGAGGTGATCCGGCGCTACGAAAAAGTGCGGCGCGAAATTGACAAGCAGTTGGACGAGACCAAGTGTACTTGGGAACTCGATCCGAACGCTCCCCTCCAGCCCGAGCAACTTCAGCGGTTGTTGGAAACGGTGCCGGGAGAACAGGCGGAAGAGGAGCAGAAGCTACGTCTGGAGGTGGAGGGTTTCATTGGCGATTGCCGGGTGCGCGTCGGCGACATCGTGTCCTTTCCCACCTTCAACCTGCACTCGCTCCGGCACGGCATCCGTGTGGTGGAATTCCAGACCCCACACTACGAGCGCCGCATTGCATTTTTTGGGCAGAAGGTACTGACCCAAGCGCATTGGGACACCGACCGTGCCCTGAAGGTGATGGACCTTGTGCCCTATCAGCCGCCCCCACTCCAACTGCTGCACAAGGACGTGGGCGTGCGGGTGGAGCAGTTCGTGGACTTCCCGGATTTCACCGCGCATCGCGTCATGCTTGAAGCGGGGCAGTCCTGTGCTTGGGACACCGGAACCGAATACCATCTCTGGATTGCGGTGAACGGCGCCGCAATATTCGGTTGGGAGGAGCATTCGATGCAACTTGCCACCGAAGAGGCATTGATGATGCCAGTAGCACGGGGGGCTTACAAGGTGCGCAACCCCGGTTCGGAACCGCTGATTCTGCTGCTGGCTCGTCCATGCTGAACTAGGAATATTCGTATCCAGCTAACCCCGTTCGTCCTGAGCCTGTCAAAGGGTGGATGTGGAAAGTGCGTACTTCGACAAGCTCAGCACGAACGATAACAATGCAACTTTCCAAGACAGCAACGTCTTGGGATCAGAGCATCGGGTTGCGGCGCAGCGTGAGGATGAGAGACGCTCCGGGTTCCGTGGGGTCCGGAAGCGGGAAAGTCTGGATGAGGTGCCCCTGTGCCGAAACCCGCACCCCGTCTTGGGTTTCAGAAAGCGCGAGCAGGGAGTGTCCAGAAGAATTGGTGACCCAGATGCGTTCGCCCGAAGTGAGGATGGCGCCGCCCACGGGTTGGGCGTTGTGATCTTGCACAAGGACTTTCAGGAGCGAAAGTCCGTCCGCAAGGGTGGTGGCCACCGTTTCCGGGAATCCACGGGTCCCTGCTGGGCTGCGAAACGAACCCGCTTCGCCTTGCAGCCAAGCAAATCCGCCTGCAATTCCAAGCAAACTCAACCCTAAGCAAAGAATCAGAAAATACTGTTTGGGCATCGGTGTCACCAGTGGTAGCTTGTCCAAGCATTGAAGAAAAATATGCAAAAATTATGCTCCCAACCCTCCCACAGGTCTCCGGTGGTGGAGGTCGCACTCAACCTACCCCTGCGCAAGACCTTCGATTACCGTTGGCCGGACGATTTTCCGCAAGCCCCTCAACCCGGAATTCGGGTGCTGGTTCCCTTTGGAAACAGCAAGCGCGGGGGCATGGTGGTCCGGAGCAAGCCGACCTCGGAGCATCCGCGTCTCAAGTCCGTCTCCGAGGCGCTGGACGAGCAACCCGCCTTGGCTTTGGAACTGCTCGAACTCAGTCGCTGGGTGGCGGAATACTACCTCGGCAGTTGGGGGGAGGTGTTGCATGCCGCAATGCCGGGGGGGCTGGGAATGCGGATGGAAACGCGCTTCTGGCCGTTGCAAAAAACCCTGCCCGGATATGAGGATTTGAGCACACCCCTTCAGAAATTGGTGCCCCGCGAATCGTGGACGCAAAAAGACTGGCAGCATGCACAACCCACGGTTTGGGACGAAACGCGGCTCGAGCAGTGGCTACGGGACGGAGCCGTGCGCAAGGCGCATCAGCCGGCCGGAATCAAGCTCAAGCCCCGCATGGAACGTTGGGTGCGTCTGCGACCGAACGCTGCACCAGAGTCACCTCCAACCAAACGGAAGACCAAACGCATCGAGGTGCTGAAACTACTGGAGCAAACTCCAGAGTGGTCGTGGAAAGCGTTGCAAACCGAGGTCTCGAACGCGGGTGCGGCACTCCGGAAACTCGCGGAGGAGGGCAAGATTGAGGTTTTTGAACGCAGAATCTTCCGGCGGTTTCTGCCACAAGCTCTTCCGGAGCGCGCAGCTTATCTCACCCTCAATCTCGCACAGGCCGAGGCATTTTCCGAGATTGACCGCAACCTCAAATCCAGAACCTACCAGACTTTTCTCCTCGAAGGGGTCACGGGCAGCGGCAAGACAGAGGTTTATCTTCACGCCGTCCGCACGGCTCGCAAACTGGGCAAGTCGTGTCTCGTACTGGTCCCGGAAATCGCGCTCACACCGCAGTTGGTCAACCGTTTCCGCACACGCTTTGGCGATGAGATCGCGGTGCTGCACAGCGGCATGGACGACGGAGAACGGCTGGACGAGTGGTCGCGGGTACGGCAGGGGTTGGCGTTCATCGTCATCGGGGCACGGAGCGCGGTGTTCGCGCCGCTGGAGAACTTGGGGCTGATCATCCTTGATGAGGAACATGATTCCTCCTACAAGCAAGGGGAGTCGCCGCGCTATCACGGGCGTGATGTCGCAATCATGCGCGGGTATCGCTGCGGGGCGACGGTGGTGCTGGGTTCCGCAACCCCCTCGCTGGAATCGGTTCACAACGTGGTTTCCGGAAAATACACGCCGCTCACGCTTCCGGAGCGTGTTGAACAAGCCGAACTCCCTGAGATTCGAGTGCTGGATTTGCGCAACACTCCTCGGCTTCCGGGCAGTCCATTTCTCTCGGAATCCCTTTTGGCGGCGATGCAGGAACGCTTGCAACGCCGTGAGCAAACCATCCTCTTTCTCAACCGCCGGGGTTACGCGCCGCTCGTGCTGTGTCCGGATTGCCAACACACCCACACCTGCCCGCATTGCAGCCTCTCGCTGGTGTTGCACCAAGGAATCGGACGGTTGCGCTGCCACCAGTGCGAGTTCGCTCAGCCGCTACCCTCTCGCTGTCCCGGATGCCGCACAGAACGCCCTCCAAAAATCATCGGCGTGGGCACCGAACAGGTCGAATCCGAGTTGAACCTACGCTTGCCGGATGCCCGCATTTTGCGCATGGACCGCGACACCCTGCACGGCAAGCACGCGCTTTCCCGGATGTACGAGCGCATCCGGCAACACGAGGTGGACCTCGTGATTGGCACCCAGCTTGTCACCAAGGGACACGACTTTCCGGAAGTCACGCTCGTTGGGGTGTTGCTTGCGGACCTTGGGCTCAACCTCCCGGATTTCCGGGCGAGCGAGCGCACCTTCCAACTGCTCACACAGGTTTCCGGACGCGCCGGACGAGGGACCAAACCGGGTGAGGTGATCATCCAGTCTTACAATCCTCGGCATCACAGCGTCCTCTGCGCCCAAACTCACGACCCCAGTGGTTTCCGCAAACTCGAACTCGCACGCCGTGACGAACTGAGACTCCCCCCCTTCCAACACCTTGCACTCGTGGTTTGTGCGAGTCCGGACGAACGACGGGCCACGCAATTGGCGGACCAGTTGGCCGCCCGCCTTTCCGCATGCAACCCCAGTGTCCGCTGGAGTGGCCCAACGGAAGCCCCGTTCCGCAAACTGCGTTCCCGCTACCGCGTCCAGCTTTTGCTTCGAGCCGCACGACCAAGCCTGTTGCGCCAAGCCCTGAAGCGTTTGCTGGAACCGGAACTTTCCCTGCGCCGCAACGAGCAGGTGACCGTGGATGTCGATCCCGTGGATTTGCTGTAACACCGAGCCATCATAAGGCTTGAGGGTTCGCGCCAGAACTCTACGCAGTAGTCTGTCAATAAAATTTTGATGTAACTATTCAGGTCTCAAGGAGGGTTGTTTGAGTCCTCAGATGTCCAGTCCCATCAGCGGATCATCCCCCTTGAAGGTTGCTTCGAGCGAGGGCAGTAGTTCCCGCTCTTGCTTCTTCAGCGTTGAGAGGTACGAGCGCGTGATGCAGAAGGCCTGAACTCCCCAAGGAGTGCGGAAACAGCCCGCGACCTTGAGCTTGACTTTGG
>PBTB01000007.1 GCA_002726945.1 Deltaproteobacteria bacterium
GAATAGACAAGGGATTCACGCCCCTGGCGCCGGGCGTTGATGTGGAGGGTGGTGATCTCCTCGAAGGTGCCAATGGCAGTACGGGTCAAGGAGCGGGTGGCTGCCGGCCCGGACTCGTTCAGGCTCACGGTGAGTGAGACGCTCCGGAAGACTTCGGAGGGAAGTTCAGGAGAGCCTCCGGAGTCTGCCGTTGCAGTGCTTGTGGGCGCGGCACCGCTCTCTGCAGAGTTCTGNGGGCTNCCNCAGCCGACTGAGCAGNAGCAGGANNGCGGCGAGNGCCGCGAAAAGTCCGTGGGTGGTTTGCTTGNGCATGGTCCCTCCTTCGTTGGGATGGTTCATGGAAACGGGGTTCTCAAAAACCCCCGTTGAAAAAAAGCTGATAAGGATTCCCCCGCTTGTGCTTTGGAGGGAATGGTTTGATAATCGCTTAGGATACATTCGTTGCCACCTTATCCTAGGTTGAGTTATGCCTGCCAGTACTCTGCAAATTCCGGTTGATGCCCAAACGGCCCAAGTCTATGCTGCGCTTCCCGACATCCAGCGAAAGCAAGTGCCTGCGTTGTTGAGTTTCCTGCTCAAGGAACTTCAGGCCCAGCCCCTTCCACTGGAGGACGCCATCGAGCGNATGCAGACGGAAGCCGCCGCCAACGGTCTGACTCCGGGGGCGTTGGAAGACCTCCTGCGTGAAAACTGACCAACGCTTCGTTCTGGACACCAGCGTCTTGGTCAGTGCTGCCCTCATGCGGGAGTCGTTGCCAGATCAAGCACTCAAACAGGTTCGTCGCCAAGGACAGATTTTGCTTTCCGGGGCCACTTTGCACGAATTGCAGGATGTGTTGACCCGCCCCAAGTTTGACCGCTATGTCTCCTCGAAAACACGGTGCCTTTTTCTGACCTCCCTGCTGCATCACTCGTCCTGTGTTGCGGTCACGGAAATCATCACCGCCTGCCGTGATCCCAAGGACAACAAGTTCCTTGAACTCGCGCTCTCTGGCAATGCTGATGCCCTGATCACCAGCGATCAGGATCTGCTCGTACTCCANCCCTTCCGGAGTCTGCCCATCCTCACGCCCCGGAAGTTTTTGGAAGCCTTTCCGCACGGTTGAAGCCTCTCCACAGAGACATGGAGGATGGCGAACTTTCTTCATGGTGCACTGCTTAAGTGATCCGGCAGCACGAGCGTCCCGGAGACGGAGAGGTTGTCCGGCCCCGTGACGGTGAGNCGCANNACNCCGGANGCNTTGTCNAGCANGACCGCAGAAATCCCCTCGGTCTTGNCATCACCGCGCCGGGTGTCACTGAGCATGAGTGCAAAATCTTCCGACAGCGTCTGGTTGTCCAGACGCCAAGTGCGCTGGAGTTCCCCCCACGGGTCGGTGTCNACAATGCGGGCTTCAGCGACGTAACACCGCTGAGTACAGTTGTCGCTGGAGTGGATGCGGCTGGCCGTNAGGTATTCAAGGATGGAGGGAACGTNGGCGTTTGNCCAGAAATCGAGGGGATATTCCGTTTCAAAACTGCTGAGATTATCCTGTGGCAGCCGGTTTCCGGATATGTCCCGCAGGTGCTTGCGNATCTGGAGGACGTAGCGGGTGCGGTAGCGCAGGGGGGACGTGGGCCGGAAGCGGACGATGGTTTTGTTGTCGGTGGTGGTGGTCACGGAGAGGGTTCCGGGTACGAGCCCCTGTGGACCGCGCACGAGCAGGTTCTTGCGATTCACCGAACGGCGGTCCATGCGCTCGCTGAAACTCACGGTGACGGGATCCTCNCTCCAGGCGTCCACGCCCCGGATAAAGAAGTTGGTCGCATTGTCCACTGGAGTGACCCCGTCAAGGGTCGGTGCCGTCATGTCGAGGTTTTGGACGTTGACGTTGCTGGTGTCGAACTGCTTAAGTTGATCCTTCTTGNTTTGCAGGNTTTTGGTGGCGTTGNCCTGCAAGTTGCTGAGGGTGGTGGCGTCCTGTGTGATGCCCTTGGCACCACCCACGGCGCCGGTGGCGATTTGGGTGAGCGAGGTTTGGAGATCNAAGNNGGNATCCTGNTTGGCNAGGGTGAGGTTGTCCAACGCTTCGGTGGCACCGGANATCACCTCCTGCACAAGATTTGTCAAGGTGGTGGCGTTGCTCGGATCAAATCCGGAGATGCTGACATTTTGCAGGGCATCCACCGTGGAGGAGGTGATGCGGTTGAGCAGTCCGGACAANTTGGAGGCGTTGTCGAGCAGCGTGGAGTCGAGGCGGTTCAAGCCCTGCGAGGCGGCTTTCGTGATGGTCTTGAGCATCGCCGGCATGGCATCGGCGTCCATTCCGGACACATTTGGGGACGCGCTCAAGCCGCCCAGTCCTTTGGTCGCTCCAGCGGTGATACCGCCCACCATGTCCTCCAAATCGTCCGCGTCGTAGCCCGTCATCGTGATTTCATCCAGTCCATCCACCGCACTTGCGATGACGGCGTTGGTGAGCGAACTGAGCGCATCGGTGCCCGTCGCACCCGTCTTGCCGAGGTTTTCGATCACGCCCTCGGTGAGGGCGGAAACGAAGGAGGAGAGGTTGTCGGAACTNACATTGTCAATGCGTCCCAGCGCGGCCACCGCCTTTTGGGCGACGGTGCTGGTGAGTGTGAGGGTGTCGTTGTCGCTGAGGGTGATGCGGCTGGCAGANCGNGAACTGCTGCTGGCNCGNAGCGTNCCGATGCCNTGAGCCGCCCCCTGAGTGAGCAGCTTGAGGCGGGCGGAGACGACGCTGGAATCGTGTCCGGGGAGCGTGCCCAGACTGGCGGTGACTTCGCTGGTGATCGCGCCGAGTGCATCTTTGACGCTGCTGCTGTCGTGTCCGGCCAGCGTGAGGTCGCCCAGTCCGGCAGTGCCGCCTGCAACCGCCTGCGTGAGCGCCCCGCCCGTTTCCTCGGAGGAAACGCCCCCGCTCGCAAACCCGGAGGTCATTCCTGCAAGCAGCACCCCGGAGGCGTTGTCCAGCTCGCTCANNCCNATCCCGGTGTTGCCAAGGGTTCCGGTGAGGCGTTGCGACACCTTGCCCAGCAGCGTTTCCAGTGCCGTCTGACCGGAGGTGGCGGAGGCGCTATCGAGGTAGTCACGCCGTCCGGACAGCGAGTTGCTGCCCGTGCTGCCCAGCGCCTTGAGGACGGTGAGGCGGTCGGCAGTGGAGAGTGTGGAGAGCGTGCCGAGTCCGCTGCCTGCGCCTTCCAACAGTTGGGGCAGGACTTGGATGAGATCGGCAGAGTCGCCGATTCCGGCGTTGACCAGTGATGTGGAGGCAGCACTGACGAGANCCTCGATCTGGGTGCTGCTCAGTGAAGTTTGGTTGGCACTGCGGAGCNGTTCCAGAGNGGGAACTCTTATCCAAAACTCACCTCCTTCATGATCAGTACGACCAGAGGNGTCTGCAGGGGTGCGGAAAAAGGAAATGCCGGAGAGTTGACTGCTGAGGTGGCTCAAGAGGCCAGAAGCGAGTCCACCAAGCGCGGAGGACGCTGCCGCTCCNCCNNNTTNGCGGCCACCGACCNTGCCCACGCCATCANNACAGGCGGCGAGNCCAANCAACAGNNCANNACANANAAAGGCGCATCTCCGGTGCATAAACGNGTCCGNGAGTTTGGCATGAGGAGGGATTTTCCTNTACNTTTACTACATCTTCATTTGCAATGCNAGTTTTTTTTGATTGAAGGTGGAATCANGGAAAGCTCCTGCTTGTGCTAAAACCCGTAGCCCACTAGCACGGCGTAACCGAATCCGGGACTGATGAGGGCGGTGGTCCCGTTGGAGTAGCGGATTTCGGTGCCGCCAAAGGCAAGGTCGAAGGTTGCACCAACATGCAGCGAATCCCAGAGATCGTACAGACCCACCGCTTCGATTCCATAGAGCCAGCCATTGCCGTCCAAACTGGGCCAGTCGGTGTTGTTTTCGTTGTAGCGAAACTTGACGGTGCCAAGCCCGAAGAAACCCTGTCCGCCGATTTGAAAATCGTTCCAGCGCCAAAGGTAGCCTGCAGAAGCAGCGGGGGCCAGCAGTTCGTAGTAGGCGTAGCGGCCACTGCCACTGCCCTCGATTTGCAGGCGACGCAACTGCGCACCGAGCAGCAGTTGCTCATCAAGGTGGTAGAAGTAGTAGGGCAGAAAAAGCTGCGATCCGGACAGTGACGTGGAGATGCCTTGGTAGGAATGCGTCCCGGTGTGGAGGCCGAAGCCGAGGCCGATCCGGTGGGTGACTGCCGGGAGGGCAGAAGCAGGTTCAGTCTCGGAAAGCTCAGGTTCCTGCTCTGGAGCAGGTTCTGGTTCCGGTTGGGGTTCGGTTTTTCTTTTTGGCTCTGGTGCCGATTCCAGTGGTTGCGGCTCTGGAGCGGGTTCCGGTTCTGGCTCTAGTGGAAGTGCTTGCGGAGCCGGAAGGGTTTGAGGCACTGGCACCCCAAACTTTCGGCGGCGCAGGGGGCGGGGATCGCCACACATTTCCAGAATAACCTCGCGCTTGACGCCGACCAGCACCATCTCGGCCCGGTCGTAATCGGTGCAGCCTTGAACGCTCCGGGGAAGGGCGGACGCAGAGGAAAGTGCTTGTGCCGCAGAGGAAGCGGGTTGTGAGATTTCCGGCTCCAATCGCAGAGGTTCTTCCAATTCCGAGCGTGACGGAGCCGGTGGTTGGTCCGCAAGTTTGGCTTTGGCTTCAATGGTCTCTAAGATGGCTTTGTACTTGGGACAGATCGAGGCGATCATGCTCGGCTCCCAGCCGGCTTCAACCGCCGCCCGGACGGTTTTCTCAGAGCAGTTGAGCGCAAGGACTTTGGAGCCTGTTCCTGACAGGAGCAGCAGAATTGGCAGCAGAAAAACGAATCTGAATTGGAACATCAGCCAGTTGCGGTGAGGTTTGCGCTTGCGTTGCAAAGTGCGTGGCGGAACTCTATCGTCTGCAACTCATATCCACAAGCAAAAGCCAAAACAGTGCCAGGCCCAAAAGTTTGAGAATGCCCGAAGCGTCCATCCCCGTCATTGATTTTTCGCAAGACCTTCCCACCGTTGCCCAAGAAGTCAAAAACGCCTACATGTCCATCGGCTTCATGTATGCCAAAAACCTGCTGACCGAGTTTGAGTTGCGGGATCAGGTGTTTGCGGAAGCCCGTCGTTTTTTCGAACTTTCACAGGCAGAGAAGGAGCGGTGCGGCTGGACAAGCGAAGCGAGCAACCGGGGCTACACCGCCGTTGAGCGCGAGAACGTGGACCCCACTGCGCCCGGTGATCTCAAGGAGGCATACAACATGGGATGCGAGGGCAATCCGGAGCATCCGAATCCTTGGCCTGAAGGGTTGCCGTTGTTTCAAGAAGCGATGCAGACGTTTTATGAGGCGTGTGTGTGCATGTCGGAGCGCGTGCTGGAAGCCTTTGAGGTGGGTCTGGAACTGCCCACGGGCTTTCTGCAAGAGCGGCACGAGCTTGGCGAATCCAACATCATGCGCGTGCTGCACTACCCGACCTTGCAGAACCCGGACGCAGTCAAGTCCGGACAACTGCGGGCCGGGGCACACACGGACTACGGCACCCATACCCTGCTCTTGCAGGACGACACGGAGGGGCTGGAGGTGCAAAACCGCGACGGGGAATGGGTTGCGGCACCGAGTATTCCGGACACGGTGCTGGTCAACGGCGGCGACCTTTTGGCCCGCTGGACCAACGATGTCTTCTGCTCGACACCGCATCGTGTGGTGCTGCCCCAAGACCAAAAACAGAATCAATCGCGATACTCGCTGGTGTTCTTCTGCCATCCGAACTATCATGCAGAAATCCGGTGTCTGGAATCGTGCCAGACTCCGGGCAATCCCGCGAGGTACCCGCCCATCGGATCGGGAGAGTACCTGCTCTGGCGTCTGAGCCAGTCCTACTGAACCCGCCTCGTTTGAGGCCAAAACCATCAGGAGATCCTCATGAAGAAGATCCTATCCCTCCTCCTCACGCTCGGCCTGCTTGCCGCATCGCAGGCGCTTGCAGACAAACCCTCGCTGGGGTTTGTGCTTGTCGGTCCCAAGAATGACGGCGGCTGGTCCATGCGGCATTATCAGGGTTTCAAGTCCCTTGAAAAGCACGGCTACACGTCCACCTTTGTGGAAATGGTCCCGGAAGCCGACTCGGAGCGGGTGTTCCGCAAGCTCGCACGGAAGCACGATGTCGTGTTCGGCACCTCCTTCGGGTACATGGATCCGATGGCAAAAGTCGCCCAGAAGCATCCGGACACGCTGTTCATGCACGCCACCGGCTACAAAACTGCTGCGAACATGGACAACTACAACTGCCGCCTCTATCAGGCCCGCTACCTCGCAGGCATCGCGGCAGGGATGTTGACCAAGACCAACAAGATCGGTGTCGTCGGTTCGCACCCGATCCCGGAGATCATCTCCAACATCAATGCGATGACGATGGGAGCGCAGTCGGTCAATCCGAATGTGGAGGTGAGAATCATCTGGATCAACTCCTGGTTCGATCCGCCCAAGGACATGGAAGCGGCCAAGACGGTCCACGAGTGGGGCGCGGATGTGTTCTTCACCACGACTGATTCTCCGAATGTGGTCACGCTCGCCCAGCAGAATTCCACTCCCGCGAAGCCGCTCTGGGGCATGGGGAACGACGCGCCGATGAACTCCTTTGGTCCGGATCGCTATGCCACAGGGCCGATGTTCAACTGGAACGTTCTCTACAAGCACATCCTTGACAAGGTCGCGGCGGCGGGCAGCTATGAGGTCCAGACTCCGTTCTGGGGCTTGCAGGAAAACTGCGTGGGCCTCTCTCCATGGGGACCGAACGTGCCGGGCAAAGTGGTCAACCACGTTGAAACCGTCAAGATGAAGTGGATCAACGATGAGATGGACGCCAACTTCCCCTTCTCGGCAGGCTTCACCAAGCAGGACGGCTCCACGGTGGGTCCGGGCATGAAGCGGGGTGGCATCGAGTCAATGGACTACCACGTCAAAGGGATCGTTTCACCGTACCCCAGCAACTGATGCGGATTTCCTGACTCCCGTTCAGGAATGCCCTCGTCCCCGCGTGAACAAGGCGCGGGGACATCTCTACTCGACTGCTCTTCAGGTTGCACCGCTGAAGCCCAAACCCGGATTCGCCCTCATTCTCAGTGTGGTGCTGGTGCTGGTGATCAGCACCGGAGCCTTGCTCTGGTTCCAGCAGTCGCTCCGTTCGCGCTTCCAGTCCCAAGCTTTTCTCAACAACCAGCGGCTCTTTCACGACATGCAGGTGGCGGTGCAGGTTTCAGCCGTCGACCTGCAATCCCGAACTGCAACCGAGTTGCAGTCGGAGCAAAGCGTCACAGATGCCCTCGCTCCGGTGCTTCCGGGCTGGGTGGGAACGACTGCACTGGACGGGAATGACCTGCTGCTGACGCTGCGACCTCCTTCGGAAACGGGAGCCTTTGCCGTGGAAGCGTTGCTGCGGATCAAGTCGCTGGAATTCTCTGCGATTCCGTGGGTGTTGTTCCAGCCTGCGGAACAACATGTTCCCGCTTGGCTGGAGTTGGAAGCAGACGATCTTGCCACCGTTGCAGAAAACCGCAGCCGACGCTGGCTGAAAACGTCACCCTCCGGGATTGCTCCGGACCACACCTTTCCTCACGGAAGCCAGATCACATGGCAGGGAACACAGTTTTCTGTGACTTTTGCGGACGGAACATCACAAACTCATGCACTGTCCGGACAACCGCTGACAATTCACGCCGCAGGGGATTTGACATGGGAGATGGATTTTCAACAGGTTGGAGTGCCGTGGCTCTGGCTGGAGGTGGCAGGAGACTTACGCTTGCGCGTGCCCAGCAGTTCCCCACAACACCTCAGTGCTGCCCCGGCCGCCTTCGTCAGCGTGGGAGGCGATCTGAAACTCCAGCAGCAATCCGGAGGTTTCGGTGCAGGGCAGCTTGGGGGCGTCTTCCGGATCTCGGGGCGTTCGTGCGTGGAGATGAGTTCCGGACTCACCGTGTACTGGACGGGCAGCTTGGCGTGTGAGACGTATCGGGAGAGTGCGGGACAAATCCACTTGCGCTCCAGCGTGGCTCCAAGTCTGCCCCCGGAGCCATTCACAAGGAAGGTGCTTCAGCCCGATGGCATTCGGATCGTTGAGGATTAGCCGCTGGGATCGTCGAAGGTGAGTTGTCCCAAGCGACCCTCCCGGAAATCGCGGAGGAGCACCGTCGCGGCACGAACCCCGTCCACCCCCCCACCGGGTTTGAGGCAGCCACGCCGCTGGGCAATCTGTGCCAGCAGTTCCTGCGGGTCCGACTCCACCGGAATGGTGTCAAGTCGATAGCACTTCGACAGCACCTCCGGGTTTTGCACCTGAAGGGTGCGGAGCAGGAAATCACACACGCGGTCGATGCCCACCACCTCGTCCTTGATCGCTCCTGTGACCGCCAGCCGGAACCCCGCCTCCATCGTCTCGATCTTCGGCCAGAGGATTCCAGGAGTGTCCAGAAGCCGAGCATCACGCTCCAGCCGCACCCACTCCTGCCGCTTCGTGACCCCGGGACGAGGCCCGGTTTCCGTAGCCTTGCGATGCACCAGCCGGTTGATGAGGGTGGACTTGCCCACGTTCGGGATGCCTGCGATGAGCAGTTTGAGAACGGGCGGGTTGATGCCGCGTCTGCGGAGCTTGCCCCAGCGCTCGGCCATCAGCTTGCGGGCCAGCGGCAGGATGCGCTTGAGGTTGCGGTTGGTGAGGGCGTCAATGAAGAGGTGTGGATGCTCTTCACTGTGCAACCGCGCCTCCCACACCTTGGTCACGTCCGGATCGGCGAGCCGGGTTTTGTTGAAAAGCACGAGCCGACGCTTCTGCCCCAGCAGCAACTCGAAGTCGTGGTTGATCGAAGTCTCCGGAATGCGGGCGTCCCGCAGTTCCAGCACCACGTCCACCCGCTTGAGTTGTGCGGCGAACTCCTTCTTCGCCTTGAGCATGTGACCGGGATACCAGTTGATCCCCGGCGTCTGCACTCCCGATTTTTGCTGGGGATACGGCTCGCGGGTCATCTGGCTCACCAGTAGTAGGTGGTGGTGATCACCTGCTCGTCCGGCATGACGGCTTGCTCCTCCGCTTCCTGACGTGCCTGGAAGCGTTCCTTCGCCAAGACGCTGCCCTGCTCGATGATATCCGCGATCACGTCCTCTCCGGAAACCTCGCCCTCGTCGTCCTCGTATCCCAACTCCTCCACGGCAATCTGATCCTGCACGGTCGCTTCCAGTTCATCGAACAAGCTGCCCACCGCCAGATCGAAGCGCCATTCCGGATTCTCGAAAAACACCTCGGCACTCAGCATCGCCAGAAAAACCACGCGGTAGGGGTCCACCCCCTTGTGTTCCGCCACCGCCACCCGCAAATCCGACCAGCGGTTGTCCTCCAGCAAGTCGGTTTCCGGGTCAGCAAATCCCCCCTCCTCCAAATCGACATAGGCGTAGACATCAAAGTGGGTGACATACGAATCCAACTGCTCAACCAATTGTTCGTACACCTTGTCCCCCTGCTCGGTGGAAGCAAAGCAGTTTTGCTCGTCCACATGGATCACGCCACGCTGTTCCATGTGCTTGAGGAAGGGTTCCAGTCCGGATTCATCCTGCTCGATCAGGGCAATGCTCAGGTGGTTCGGCTCAGCGTCTTTGAGTTCCTGAGTGGTTTCCTTGCGGGCCTGCCGGGCTTCGATGAGATCCTGCTGGATTTGCTCCAGTTCGTAGTCTTCTTCATCCGAGCGGAAGAACTTGCCCTTCAGCGGTTTCTCCTGCGCCTCAAGCTCGCTGGTGGTGGCGGCAACCTCACGGTCATCCGCCAGTGCGTTTTCGTACTGCATCAGCCGATCCAGCAACAGCAGTTGGCCAAACTCCTGCTTGTCGTCATCAGAAAGGGGGGGGCGGGTGGTGTTGCGCATCAGAAAAATCGTGGGTTCGGAAGTGGATGGGGAGACACGGGCTTGCAAAAATTCGTTGCCTCGACTGGAAAAAACTGATAAAGCTTAACATCTCCTGAGTGCCACCTCAATCGGCAAGCTCGCTAGGGAGCACGGAGAATCCACCGGCCTCCGGAACGGAAGGCATGGCAGTATCATGGAGCAATGAGGAGCATTGCGTGGACGAACACGACCTGAAGCAGTACCAAATCAACATCAACGGCAACCGATTTGCCGTCGCCAGCCCTTACGGGGAGGAGCACATCCGCGAGGTGGAGCGGTATCTGGAAGAACAGATGAACGAGGTTCGGCAGCAGTCCGACCTCACCAGTCCCTCGCAGCTTGCTTTGCTGCTGGCCCTGAACTTCGCCGATGAAATATTGACTCTCCAGAAGCGCCAAGTACACTTGGATGAGTTGGAGCGCAGCCTTTCGTCCATGACTCAGCGTCTGGAGTCGGCCTTGCAATCCCAATCCGATGCGGCAACAGGCGCATGATGTGCGTGAGAACCAGNGCNGCGAATAGCCTGCGGTGTGCGGGAATCGAANCTTTTGCTNCCTAACACGTCAGCGAGGGNCAGTCCCTGAAGGGGGTGTGCCAGCCTTCCACAATCAGGAGGAACGCCTCATCCCTTCACACCGCACCCCATTTTTTGGGGGCCAGGTACAAAAGCCCTATTTGACACGGCACTGCGGGCTATTCTGAGTTTTTCATGTCCAACGCTTCTCCCTCCTCAACCCCTCCGCTGCTNGTTGCCGAGTTTCTCCGGCACCTCCAGTCCAACCGCTACTCCGAAAACAGCCTCCACAACCATCGGCTCGACCTCAAGAAATTCCTGACGTGGCTGGGGGTGTGGGACGGAGATGTGGTGGTGCGGCTCCGGGCGTTGTGCCTTGATGACCTCAACGACTACGTCACTCACCTGCAAGCCTCGCACAAGCCCCGGACAGTGGCCCGGCACTTGTCCTCACTCAAGCTGTTTCTGGATTACATCGACCAGCAGGGGCTGATCCCGTCCAACCCCGTCCATCGCATGCGCTTTCCGGAGATTCTGCCGGAATCCCCACAACTGCTCACTCCAGAGGAGGTGACCGCCTTGCTCAACACACCCTCTCCCGATCACTACCTTGGACTCAGGGATCAAGCGATGCTCGAACTGCTCTACTCCAGCGGACTCAAGGTCAACGAACTGCTCGGATTGGATGTGGACGATCTCTTTCTCGACCTCTCCTTCCTGAAGGTTCGAGCGCGGCGAGAACGCATGGTGCCCGTGACGCCTGTGGCGGTTGCCGCCCTCCGCGACTACCTCGAAAACGGCAGAGCACAGCGGCTGACCAATCCACAGGATCCGTGCCTCTTCCCCGGACGCAACGGGACGCGCATGGGGCGCGTTGGCTTCTGGGCACTGGTGCGCAAATACGCCCTGCGTGCGGGTATCACGAGTCCGCTCAACCCGCGCATCCTCCGGCATTCCTTCGCGGCGCATCTGCTTCAGAATGGCATGGACCTCAACGACCTCCGTGACCTTTTTGGTTACGTCAGCCTCGATGCCACCCTCCAGTACGCGCACATCAACCGCCCCGACTACCACGAGGTCTACCACCGCCTCCACCCGCGTGGACGCAAGCGGTCGTCGTCCAGTAGCATCGAGGCGGGGGAGGCAGGTNCCAGAGCGGTTTNGATCTGTNCCCAAAACTAAGTCTTGCATTCCTCCGGCAACGGATGTAGCATTCTGNGTGCAAGTAAAAGTGAGACTTTTTTCTGAAGCGACTGGACAACGGCCCATCATTTGTGTTGAGTGAGGATTTGATTTGCTCACTCACATAAGCCGAAGGAAACGCATGGATTCATCACAAGCCGAGGACTTGACCCTGNGATTGGNCAGGCATCCGGAGTTGCTCTCCAGATTCAGTGAGCTTCTTGATGTTGTCGAGCAAGTGGACGGGGATTGATACAAGCTTCTGCAGTCGTTTTTCTGTGGGAAACGACTGCTTTAAGTCACTTTAACTGATTAACTCGTCAGTCAGTCATAAATTCTCGTGTCATGCCGGACTTGATCCGGAATCTATTTTTTTGTAACACGCTGAAATTATTATAGATTACCGCTTTCGCGGGAATGNCGACCCGCATTTTTTTAATATCAATAATTTCAGTGAGTTATGAGAACTTATGNCTCTCGAGTTGATTAACATTTACGAATCAAAAACAAGGAGGATAAATGAACGATAACCCTGTCCCCCTCAGCCGGGATGAACTGCTTCGAGCATATCGGATGATGAAAACGATCCGGGAATTTGAAGAACGTGTCCATGTGGAGTTCGCCACCGGTGACTTGCCGGGTTTTGTCCATCTCTATGCCGGAGAGGAAGCCTCTGGGGCCGGCATCATGATGAATCTACGAAAAGACGACAATATCTCGAGCACTCATCGGGGGCATGGCCACTGTATTGCCAAAGGCGTTGAAGTAAAAGGCATGGTTGCAGAACTATACGGCAGGTCTAATGGCACCTGTCACGGCAAGGGGGGCTCCATGCACATTGCCGATTTGGACATGGGCATGATGGGCGCCAATGGCATTCTGGGGGCAGGTGCTCCGCTGGCCTGTGGTGCAGCCTTGGCCTCCAAATATAAGAAAGACGGTAGTGTGGGTGTCAGTTTCCTGGGAGATGGTGCGTCCAATGCTGGTAATTTTCTGGAAAGCTTGAACTTGGCTGCAGTTTGGGAGATCCCTGCCATCTTTGTGGTGGAAAATAATGGCTATGCCCAGTCGACCTCCCGTGATTATGCGGTAGCCGTCGACAGTTATGTGGACCGTGCCTCTGGCTTCGGTATGCCGGGTGTCACCGTGGATGGCACTGATTTTTTTGCAGTTCACGAAGCAGCAGGTGAGATGATCAATCGTGCTCGAAAGGGGGGCGGTCCTAGTCTTCTGGAGTGTAACATGATCCGGTTCTATGGGCATTTTGAAGGCGATGCCCAAACCTATCGGGGCCTTGGGGAAGTGGAAGAAATCCGTAAAAATCGGGACTGCCTGAAAAAATTTATTCAACAGGTGACCCATGCGGAGGCCTTGACCCACAGTGATTTAGACGGCATTGATCAAGAGATTTCAGTCTTGATCAATGAGGCATTTGACGAGGCTCAGAACGCTCCCCGTCCCACCGAAGCAGATTTACTCACCGATGTTTACATCAGCTATTAAAAAAAGGAGACAAAATGGCACGCAACATAACAATCAGGGAAGCAATTAGAGAAGCCTTTGATCAAGAAATGGAACGGGATCCCACTGTGATTTTAATGGGGGAGGACATCGTCGGTGGTACCGGAAGTCCTGGAGAAGATGATGCCTGGGGCGGCGCTATGGGAATTTACAAAGGACTCTTTGGCAAGTATGGCAATCGCCTGCTGGACACCCCCCTTTCCGAATCCGCCTTTATCGGCGCCGCCATCGGTGCAGCCACTTGTGGGATGCGTCCGGTTGCGGAATTGATGTTCATTGATTTTCTGGGCGTGTGCTTTGATCAAATCTACAATCAAGCGGCAAAGTTCCGCTACATGTTCGGAGGAAAAGCAGAAACCCCGGTGGTCATTCGCACGATGTATGGGGCAGGGATCTCGGCCGCCTCACAGCACTCGCAAACCTTGACTCCTATTTTTACACACATCCCGGGCATCAAGGTGGTCTGTCCGTCTACCCCCTATGACGCCAAGGGACTGATGATCCAATCGATTCGGGATAACGATCCGGTCATCTTTTGTGAGCACAAAAATACTTATAGTATTGTAGGGGATGTGCCTGAGGAACTATACACGATTCCATTTGCAGAAGCCAATATAGTGCATGAAGGTGACGATGTCACCATCGTCTCTTATGGATTGATGGCCCATCGGGCCGTTGAGGCAGCAAAGCAACTGGCGAAGGACGGGGTCGAATGTGAGGTGATTGACTTGAGGACCCTGTCTCCCATCGACATGGAGACGGTCATTGAAAGTGTGGAGAACACCGGGAAGCTCGTGGTGGTGGATGAGGCAAACCCGCGTTGCAGTATAGCCTCCGATATCTCGGCCACTGTGGCACAACAAGCCTTCAAGGCCCTCAAGGCTCCGATTGAGATGGTGACCTCTCCCCATACCCCTGTTCCGTTTTCACCCGACTTGGAGAAGTTTTATATTCCTTCCACCGAGAAGATCATCAATTCCGTTCAGAAAACCCTCAGCAACTAGGAAAGCCCATCCATGCCCAGCAACATTAAAGTCATCACCATGCCCAAGTGGGGGCTTACCATGAAAGAGGGACTCGTGGGCGATTGGCTCATCGAGGAAGGCGAAACCGTCGATTCCGGNATGGAGGTGGTGGATGTCGAAACCGAAAAGATCACCAGTGCGGTAGAGGTGGCCGATGCCGGCACTTTGCGCCGTATCGTGGCGGTTCCAGGGGAAACCCTGCCGGTAGGTGCCCTACTTGGAGTGATTACCGAGGAAGAGGTCTCCGATGCAGAACTCGATGCCTTCATTCAGGAATTTCAGGAAAATTTTGTGCCTGAAGAAGATGGTGAAGAAGATAGTGGCCCGAAAACAGAAACCGTCCAAATCGGGGAATTGACAATCAACTTCCTGCGACAAGGGTCCGCGGAAAAAACCGCAGTCCTGCTGCATGGCTTTGGCGGAGATCTCAACAACTGGCTTTTCAATCACATGGCGCTGATCGAAAACCGCACTGTCCTTGCCATTGACCTACCAGGGCATGGGAGTTCCAGCAAAACTGTCGGAGATGGTAGTTTTTCCTTCATGGCAGACACGATTCAGCAGCTGATGAAAGAACTTGATGTCTCTAAAGCAGACTGGGTCGGCCATTCCATGGGAGGGGCCATCGCCTTGCAACTGGCGAAATCCCATCCGGCATTGGTTCGCTCCCTCACCCTGATCGGCAGTGCCGGACTGGGGTCGGAAATCAATGCAGATTATCTGAAAGGGTTCACCCAAAGCGAAAGCCGCCGGGCACTCAAACCGCACGTCCAGCAACTGTTCAAAGACCCTTCGCTTGTCACTCGCCAGTTGGTCGATGATCTGCTCAAGTTCAAACGCATCGACGGGGTGCAAGCTTGCCTGCAAACCATCACGGACTGTTTCATTGACGGAGGCAATCAGGTTGAGAATTTACGTAATGTGCTTGAGGCACAAGATATCCCGGCCTTGGTGATTTGGGGGGCAGAAGATCAAATTATTCCGGCAAATCATGCCCGTGATCTCCCCAGTCAAGACAATGTGCATATCCTTGAAGACGGCGGTCACATGGTCCAGATGGAAAGTGCCACAGAGGTCAACAAATTGATCACAGATTTCTGGAAGGATTGATTTTCAAAGGAGATCAAGCATGACACGATTAGCCAATAAAAGAGCAATAGTCACTGGAGGCGCGGGAGGGATCGGTTTGGCGGCCAGTACCCTTTTTGTCCAGGAAGGCGCGAAAGTATTGCTGGTGGACTTAAATGAAGACGCGCTTCAGGAGGCGGTGGCCACCATTGGCAGCGATGCTGCCAGCTATGCGGTGGCCGATGTNACGCAACCTNAGCAAGTCCAACACTACACTCAAACGGCTGTTGAACGTTTGGGGGGAATTGATGTCTTCATCAATAATGCCGGCATCGAAGGGGAGTGCAAGCCGATCACCGACTACTCCATTGAAACTTTTGACAAAGTGATGGCAGTCAATGTCCGCGGGGTTTGGTTGGGACTCAAATATGTCATTCCGGAGATGCAAAAAGGGGGCGGCAGCATTGTCATCACCTCGTCAACCGCAGGTGTCGGCGGAGACCCCAACATGTCGGCTTATGTCACCAGCAAACACGCGGTTATCGGCCTCATGCGTACCGTTGCCCACGAATGTGCCACCATGGGCATTAGGGTCAACACGGTCAATCCCGGAGCCACTGAAACCCGCATGATGCGCTCGATCGAAGAACAATTTTCTCCAGAGGACAGCGAAGCAAAAAAACGAGCGATCGAACAATGGATCGCCATGAAACACTATGCGACCCCGCAGGACATTGCCCAGATGATGCTCTTTCTGGCCAGTGATGAAAGTCGCCACTGCACCGGCAGCATTTATATGGTTGATGGTGGTCAGCCCAAACGATGTTAGCAGACCCAATGGGTTGGCGTGTCCCTGCGGGTTTCTTCTGGCTACGGGCCAGTCCCCTCGCAGACACCTCTGGCGTCCGGCGGTGGTGGACTAGCGGGGTCGTTTTCGTAGCAGGGTTTTCAAACCTCTTCACCGGCACTCTCTGGTCAGGGAGTTCCTGCCGGTGCTCGACCATCCTCCTGATTCTGTGGGGCTTCGCTCAGGGGAGCCCGACCCTCCATCTCTCCAAGGAGTTGTGCTTGGACGACAAGACACTGCTGAGGCGTTGCCATCAGCTTCAGGGCAACGCCTTTGACAACCGAAAACCGCATACGTCGCCATTTTCGAGTGGGCGCACAATCTCAAGCGAGTTACCGCCGCGCTCCTCGGAACGCTGATGATACCCGGTTTCATATTTGCCGACATGAGTCTGAATTTTAAAACATGGAGCGCCTCCCCTCAACATTAGCCTGCACATCAATCAAGACTGTCGTTCCACTTTGGTTCAAGCGCTGGGCTTCTTTCAAGGCAGGGGCCATCTCTGCTGCTCGGGCGACCCGGATTCCCACTGCACCCATGCCTTCCGCAATCTTGGCATAATCCCCATTCATGTACGTCACTCCGTAGCGCTCCTGAGCTGTGGCCAATGTGTTGGTGCCCGCATAAGTNGCCATTGCGCCATTATTGAGAAGTACCGTGGTGATGGGCAGTTCCGCACGCACTGCTGTTTCAAGATCCAGTCCGGACATTCCAAAAGCACCATCGCCCATCAAATTGAGGCAGAACTTGTCGGGCTGAGCCAGTTTTGCACCAATCATCAGGGGAATCCCAAAACCAAGATGGGTGGTCTTGCCCCAACCAATATAACTGTGAGGCGTGGTAGCCGTATAAAAGGGCATCATGCAGTCCCGGGGAGCACCGGCATCATGAGTGACAATGCTGTTTTCGTGGTCCAGGGTTTGATTNATTTCGTGGATGACGCGGTAATAATTGAGTGGCTCTTCTTCCGAAGTCAGGAGCGGAGTCCACGCTTTCAACCACTCTTGCCGCACAGCCTGAATCTGAGATTGGACCTCGGATAGCTTCGTAGGATCGGGTTTCATACCCTGGGTCCTGAACTCTTCAATGAGGGCAAGGATGGTCAACCGGGTGTCACCGACTAATCCAATGTCCACCGCCTCGTCCTTATTGATNTCCTCAGGGTTGATTGAATTTTGAATGATACACTTTCCCGGATGGACCGGGTAGGCATAAAACGTGCGGGTGAGGCTGGCTCCCAGAGCGAGCAGGACATCACAGTCCCTCTGCCATTGATGGGCCGCCAACGTTGTAGCCCGACTGCCAGACCCCAAAGACAGCGGATGCCGTTCATCAAAAGCGGATTTTCCCGGCATGGAGCAGAANACCGGGATGCCGGTTAGTTCTGCCAACGCTTGCAACTCTGCGGTGGCTCCTGATAGCAGCACGCCTCCCCCTGCCCGAATGACGGGTTTCTTTGCGGCAAGTAAAGCCTTGACCGCATCCTTAATGTCACTGGGTGACGGCATCTGAAGTGCGGCTCGGGGAGCGTTATAGTTCTGGCCTTTGTCTGGCACCTCTTGTTTGCAAACATCGTCTGTCAACTCGACTACAATCGGGCCGGGGCTGCCACTGCGCAGGGCATGAAAGGCCCGTCGCATGACATTGCCTATCTGATCCTGGGCATAAATCGCTTCGACTTGCTTGACCCATCCCTGGTACTTATGGACTGCGGGGAAATTGGGGCGGACTCCCATCTGACTGAGGGAAATTCCTCCTGGCAGGACCAAGATTGGGATATTGTCTGCGTAGGCTTGGGCAAGTCCCCCCATTGCGTTTTCCGCACCAGCCTGTGCTTGGAGAACCACCACTCCAAACCGTTGCCGGTCACTGACTCGACTGAAGCCATCTGCTGCCATCACTGCTCCACGTTCATGGCGAAAGGAGATCGTTCGGATTCCCTCTTTAGCCGCTTCTTCAATCAGTGGGTTGGTGGGGAAACAAGTCAGNGCCTCCACCCCTTCTGCCTTCAAGATTTTTGCAATGTATTCAATTCCATTCATTTTTTTNCTTCCCGATTTTCAGAGGNACAACACTCAAGAGAGAGATGGTTTTTTGGNGGTTTTTTGTGTGTGTGTGAGGCATCAACATTCGTTTGAGAGAGAGAAAACTTTNTCNNGAAAACCGGGGAGGAACCATTACATATACGTCATTTTCGGAGCCGCGTCAACGGNTTTGGCGCAACGGGTTGGATGGCAACGGTTCGGGGTGGTGGAGTCGGAGGGACGGCGAGGGACGGAATCACCGTCACGGCAGGAGTTGGTCGGGTCTGGGACGGTGCGATGCCCATTGTTTTTGGCGAGTAGGTGTTGGGCGTCGGCTCGTCCCGCATGAGTTCGCTGAATTTGGGATGCTTGAGGAGTTTCAGCACGGCGGGCCGCGTTTCTGCATCCTGAATTTTCTCCTTGATCACTTCCGGAAGTTTTTCCAGTGTTTCCACCTCCAAAGCTTTCATCTCTGGCAGTTTCATCAGTGCCGCCTGCTGTAAATCGCTCAACACTCCGAGCCGTTTGCGAATGGCTCCGGCAAATCCACTCAGCGCGACTTCCGGAACCGTCCCTTCTGCTAGCGTGCCCTCCACGCGCGAAAGCACCTTGAGGTACTCTGAGGTCTGGTTGCTGCTGCCGGAGTGCGACGTGGACGCATCCTTGGCTCCCGCTAGGCTCTTGCCCTGAGCTTGCTGGGCGTTTGCCGCGTTCTTGGGAGCGTTGGACTGCTCGTCAACGGCTCCGGGGTTGGTACCGACTTGCATGGGTGTGATGGGAAAATGATGAATTTCTGCCCTGTGCCAAAAAGGCTCTTAGGGCCATTCAATTGCCGCGCCAGAACAGCTTCCGGCTTGTGGCGTTGCTTCCGTCCCGGAATAATTACTTTGGGGCGGCTGGTGATTTAGCCACGGATTTCGCGGATGGTTGGGATCCGTGTGATCCGTGGCCCTGTCGGCGGGTTCGCGGGCATGGCCCACTTCTACGCCCCTTGGGAACTTTGGTTGCGGGGCCGAAACTCCGCGCGACCACCCTTTGGAATTCTGGAACTTTGAAACTTGAATGCTGATTCTCCCCGCCATTGATCTGCGTCAGGGCCATTGTGTGCGATTGCTGCAAGGCCGTGAGCAGGACGAAACCGTGTACGACCACGATCCGGCAGCAGTCGCAGAACGCTTTGCAACAACCGGGGCGCAGCGGCTGCATCTGGTCGATCTTGATGGTGCATTCCGGGGGCAGGGGGCAAACCTCGCCAGCATTCAGGAGATTGTGCGGCGCATCCAGATTCCGGTGCAGGTGGGCGGCGGACTTCGCACTCGTGAGGATGTCCGCCGGATGCTCGATCTCGGTGTGGCGTCCGTCATCATCGGAACGATGGCGGTGAAGCATCCACAAGAGTTGGAGACTGCGTTGCAGGAACAGCCCGGTGAGCAGTTGATCCTCGGCATTGATTCCCTCAACCGCAAGGTTGCGGTTGAGGGCTGGCAGGAGGGCACCGAACTTGACGACACCGAATTTGCCAAGCACTGGCGGGAACGGGGGGTGCAGCGCGTGGTTTTCACGGACATTGCCCGCGATGGCATGCTCACCGGACCCAATCTGGACGCGCTCCGCGACATGGGGCAACGCACCGGACTCAAGGTGACGGCGTCCGGCGGGGTGTCCTCGACGGAGGATTTGGTGCAACTCCGGGAACTGGAAGCGGACGGGGTGGATCAGGTGATCATCGGCAAGGCAATTTACGAGGGGCGCGTCAACCTCGCCGAGGTGCTGTCGTGTTAGCCCGGCGCATCATCCCCTGCCTTGACATCAAGGACGGGCGCGTCGTCAAGGGCACAAGTTTCGTGGAACTCCGGGATGCCGGAGACCCCGTGGAACTCGCCCAGCGCTACAACACGCAGTCCGCCGACGAGTTGGTGTTCCTCGACATCACGGCGTCCAAGGAAAACCGGAGCACGACCCTTGAACTCGCCACCCGACTGGCCCGCGAACTCTTCATTCCCTTCACCATCGGCGGGGGTATTTCCACTCCGGAGGACATCCGTGCGCTTGTCAGTGCCGGAGCCGACAAAATCTCTGTCAACTCGGCGGCACTCCGCAACCCCGACTTGATCTCGAAAGGAGCGCGGTATTTCGGTTCGCAGTGCATCGTGGTCGCCATTGACGCCAAGCGCGTTCCGGAGTCGCAGCCGCTGAGCTGGAAGGTGTTCAGCCATGGAGGCAGCCGCTCCACTGGACGAGATGCCGTTGCTTGGGCGCAGGAGGTGGCCGAGCGAGGGGCCGGGGAAATCCTGCTCACCAGCATGGACGCCGATGGTCACAAGGCTGGCTTCGACCTTGAACTCACCGCCGCGATCAGCAGCACCCTCCGCATCCCCGTAATCGCTTCCGGAGGCGGAGGCACGCTGGGGCATTTCCGGGATGCTCTCACCCTCGGACAGGCCGATGCCGTGCTCGCAGCGTCGGTCTTCCACTACGGCACCTACACCGTCTCGGAAGTGAAGCGCTTTCTCCACGGGCAAGACATCCCCGTGCGGCTCACCTGACGCTCCGCTTGCGTCCCCACGGCATTTCTGGAATGCTGAAGCCCACTCAACCCCGCCTTTTTAGAGATTGCCATGAAGTATTTGCACACGATGATCCGTGTCCACGACCTTGACACTGCCCTCGACTTCTTCATCAACAAACTCGGCTTTGTCGAACAGCGTCGCAAAGACTCTGAAGCAGGCCGCTTCACGCTGGTGTTCATTGCATCGAGTCTGGATGACCTTCCGCTGGAATTGACCTACAACTGGGATCAGGGAGACCCCTACGTCGGAGGACGCAATTTTGGGCACATCGCCTACTCCGTCGAGAACATCTACGATTACTGCGCCAAACTCGAAGAACACGATATTCCGATCCTGCGCCCCCCCCGTGACGGCAAGATGGCGTTCATCAGGACGCCGGATGAGATTTCCATTGAACTCTTGCAGGAAGGCGAGGCGCTGCCGCCGCAGGAACCGTGGTCGTCGATGCCGAACCAAGGCGAGTGGTGAGATGCTGAATCACCTGCGGGCACTGATTCATGAACGCATCGTCCAGCCCATCACGGCGAGTAACGCTCCCGTGGCCCAACTCAGTTGGGGAGTCGCGGTGGGCACGTTTGTGGGGCTGACGCCGACGATGGGGGTGCAGATGTACCTTGCTGCCGTGATTTGGGGAGTGAGTCGCTACGTCCTCCAGTTTCCATTCAACCTTGCGATGGCCGTGGCAATGGTCTGGATCACCAATCCGATCACGGTGGTGCCGCTCTACTACGTCTTCCTCGTCACCGGCTCCCTGCTGCTCCAGCACGGCGAGGCGCTCAGCTACACCCACTTTGCGGAGAGCTTCGAGCACGTCGCCGCAATGGAGAATGCGTGGGAATCCATCATTGAGGGCACCCGCTTTCTGTTCGTTGATCTCGGCTGGCCGATGGTCATGGGCGGTTTGGCCTATGCGATTCCGGGAGCCCTCCTCGGCTACTTCCTCACCTCCCGGCTCGTCACCCGGCACCGTCGCCAAAAGGCCGCAGCGACCAACATGAGCTACGAGCGGTGGCAAGCCATCAACGAGGTTATGTACTGATTCTCACCGCAGATAAAAATGAGGATGGAGGCAGAAGGCAGAAGGCGGCTGTATCAGGTGGGCAACCGCCTGCATGAGGACGGGCATCCGGAGCAGGCCCGACACGTTTGGCAGCAGCTTGCGCTCGCTTCAGAGTTTCCGGAGACTCCAGCGACTTCCGACGCCAATCCTATCAACCTCAACCGCCTGCGCTGGAAGGTGGTTGGCTCGGTGTTGCTCACGCTGATCTGCCTCTACGTCATTCTCTTCACCGCCTTTCCTCGCCGTGACGATCCGTTTTTCGCGCTCCTCAACGCCGCCCTGACCACCTCGCAACCTCAATCCGCGTGGAACGAATTCTGGGACACCGGACGCCCTTCGCTGGGCCAGCATCGCTACTTGCAGGCCGATGAGGTCTGGCCGCTGCTGGAGGAAATGTTTGAGACACTGCTGGGGCAGAACGACTCACAGAATCAGCAGCAGCGCAAAACGGGGCTGGAGGACTGGCTGGAACGCTACCGACGGCTCCGGGGCGGGGCGATTCGTCCCACCGACTATTACGTCATCGCGGGGCGTGGGCTTTTCAACACGCGCCGCTTCTCCGAGGCGGTTGCCGTCTTTCAGGAAGGCTTGCGTCACGCCAAGATTCCGGAACAGCGCGGCAGCCTGTTTCAGGAAATCGGCACCACCTACTACTATCAGGGCTATCACCTCCAGCCCAACGGACTCGCCGAGTATGACCTGCGGATGGTGCAGAAATCCGTGGATGCCTATGAGCAGGCGAACCGCTACACGGAAGGGGCGTACCTCTACGGCAACCTCGGCTGGGGGTATTATCTGCTGGAGGATTACGACCGTGCGGTGGCACACGGACAGCGGGCGTTGACGCTGGACCCGAAGCTCAACTACGTCCGCATGAACCTCGGCATCACCTTCTTGCGGCAACACCGCTACAGCGAGTCATTCCAGGCGTATGAGAGCATTCTGCGCTTCAATCCGGACGCGCTGGAGTACGAGGGCGGGATTCGGGATTTGCTGGAACTGGAGCGTGAGCGTCCGGGGCGCTACCCCTTCATTCCCTTCATCCTCGGCTTCATCTACAAGAAACAGGAACGCTACGCACTGGCGCATGCACAACTGGAGCGTTTCCTTGCGCGTCCGTTTCCGGATTCCTTCTGGAAATCGCAGGCCCGGCGGCTGCTTCAGGAAATGGGCGCGGGCTGATCACCCCTTGCGCAGCCGCTCCAAGTAGGCTTCCCACTCGACGGGCAGGAGGTGGAGCTTTTGTGCGTTGCACTCCTTGCAGCACGGCACCACGTTCGCTTTGGTGGTCTTGCCGCCTCGGGCGAGGGGTATGATGTGATCCATCGTCAGTTCCCGTGCCGGAACCTCGCGCTCGCAGTAGTGGCAGTGGTTGTGCGCCCGGCGGTTTTTCCACCACTGCGACTGCTTGAGTTCCCGCGCCTTGTGCCGCTCGCGCTTGAGGTCTTCCGGGTCCGGAGGCCAGTACCAGATGTCCTCCACCATCAAAAATTCCGGGTGCTCCAGTTGGGGCCAGTTTCCTCAAACTCACGGGGAATGCGCGTGAGCCGCCGCATCCCGGAACCGTCCATGAAGATGACGTAGAGTTTGTAGGTACCCGTGGGGTTCGCAGAGAACGTCAGCAGTCGTCCGTCCGGAGACCAGGTGGGCTGTTCGCAATTGTAGTTGCCCCGCGTGAGCCTGCGGGACTCCTCGGTGAAGGGGTCCATGATGAAGATCTGCTGGCGACCGCCGATCATCTTGGAATACGCGATCAGGGTGCCGTCCGGGGACCAGACCGGGTTGCTGTTGCTGGAACCGTCAAAGGTGAGTTGGAAGGCGATTCCCGTGTCGAGTTCCTGATAGAAAAGCTGTTCGCGCCCGGTGCGGTCGGAGACGAAAACGATGCGCTGGTTGTCCGGAGCAAGGTGCGGCGAGGTGTCAATGCGTCGATGTTTTGTCAAGCGTTTGGGTTCGGCACGAGTCCGGAGGTTGAACTCGTAGAGATCGGCATTGCCATTACGACTGAGCGTGAGGATGATGCGCTCGTTGTCGTCAAACCAAGTGCCACCACTGGTGATTCCGAACTGCCCTTTGCGTGAAAGCAGCACCTGCATGGGTTGACCCTTCAGACGATCCAGTATGATCGCAGTGCCTTGACGGCTCACCGTGGTGTAGATCAGGCTTTTGCCGTCCGGAGACCAGCGGGGGAAGAGACTGATGAAGGGGTTGCGCGAAACGCCAGAAAGCCGCCGTCCGTGGGTGTTGATGCGGGCGATGATTTTGCGGCGTCCGGGTTGGCGCAAACTGAAGGCGACCGTGCTGCCCAGCGAGGCTGGAACGCCGGTGAGTTCGCCTGCAACACGGTTGACGAGGCCCATCACCCCGGTTTCCTCAAATTCACCGTTCTGCAACTTCATATCCTGCGAGAGCAGCACACTGCCGTCGTTGCCTGCGACCGCGAGCCGGACGAGCGAACCCCCTGCCGTTTTCACAAGCTGGGCGAGCAGCTTCATGTCTGGGGCGCGTCCCTGCGCCTTGCAGGCATTGTAGCGTGAATCCTGAATCCGGAAGACCCCGCTCCAGCAGAGGTTGCGGTCGAAAATCCGCAGCCAGCGCGAAGCCTCCGGATGCGCTGCAAAGGCGGCATCCGGCTCAAGCTGCACCGTGAAGCGCGAGAAGCCGATTCCGCTGATGATGATCTCTTCGCTGGAATACGTCTGCGCGTGTGCAGCAGAGAACCAAGCAATTCCCGCCCACACCAAAATCGTCACCGTCCAATTTTTGAAATCTCTACTCAAGGTTATGCTCAACTCTTAGGAGTGAATCTGACCACCACAATGTAGGGTGGGTTTTTCGCAAGCACCTCTGGAAGCGGAGCGAGTTGCGCCAACCGGATCGCCGCCCGGACTTTCTTGACGAATCTCTCCGAGGCTTTGGTTTCCTCCACGGTAGCGCGGAGGATTTCCCCGGACACCGCGATCTCCAACCGAATCCGTACATAGCGATCCTTGCGGGAGGCACCTCCCACCTTCGGTTGGATCTTCCCTTGAATGTGCAGGTTGTATTCCCGCTCTGCCTTTTGGAATTGCTTGATCGCTTCAAACCCAGAGAGATTCAGCGAGCTTTTTTGGTTTGAAGCGATGACCGACTCCACCTCCAGCACGAGCGGCAACTCCTCCAGCGGAGTGCTGATCAGGTCCTCGTCCTGTAGCAGACTGTCCAAAGTAGGCGCATCCAGCGAAGCGGGCGCGGGCGCCGCCGGTGCCGCAAGCAAATCCGTGTTGGAAACCGTGGGGAGCATGGGGCCCCGTGTCGAGGACAGAGCCATTTCCGTTGTTGAAGGCACGGCTGCTGCGAGGACGGTTGCTGACTGCTGGGGAGAAAGCTTCGGAGCGGTGAGTTTGGGTGTTTTCAGCACAGGCTTGGAAACCGCCAAACTTCCGGAGCCGATCCCCGTTTTTGCGGTTTTCAGGGAGGGTTTGGGGGTGGTGATTTTTCCAATTCCTGCAAGCTTGGGCTTGGGGAGTTGGGTTCCGGACAAGCGGGGAGTGACCTCACCCGCCTTCACCTTGGGAAGGCTCAGCTTGGTTTTGGGGCTTGGCAACACGGTGGACTTCGGTTTCACCAAAGGCCTGCTGCTGGGATTCAAACGAGGCTTCGTTGGGGTTTTCGTTGCTGTCTTTCGGGTCGGGCGCAGTGTCGGTGTCTTGAGAGCGGGTTGTTTTTGCTTCATTGCTGTCTTTCGGGTCGGGCGCGGTGTCGGTGTCTTGAGAGCGGGTTGTTTTTGCTTCATTGCTGTCTTTCGGGTCGGGCGCGGTGTCGGTGTTTTGAGAGCGGGTTGTTTTTGCTTCGTTGCTGTCTTGAGAGCGGGTTGTTTTTGCTTCGTTGCTGTCTTGAGAGCGGGTTGTTTTTGCTTCGTT
>PBTB01000008.1 GCA_002726945.1 Deltaproteobacteria bacterium
CGTAGAAACTCCGGGTCTCCTCCATGTCCCCGAACTGCCCGACCATGGTCTTGTAGGAGATGTCGTTCTTGATCCTCTGCTGCACCTCGAAAAAACGGGGGTCGAACCCCTGTTTGATTTCCATGTAGTCCCGGACGGTCGCCCCCATGTCGTTGATGATGTCTGCTTTCAACTCCTTGAACGAAACATACTCCAAAATGTCGTCAAGTTGGTTCAGCGACTCGAAGATCTCGTACTGGTAGCGTTCTACCACTGTCTTGTCGTTCATCAACCCCTTGATCCTTGGAAACGTGAGGGAGCGGATACGGTCCATGTTATTCAAGTGGATGCGGTTGATGATGTTGGTAGGCTTGGTGTAGCGCAGGATGTAGAAGACGTAAGGAAAGGAGATGAGGGCGCAAACGGTGAGCAGGATGTGGGTGTTGAACACCCGGCTNGACTCGCGCATCAGGTTGATCTCACCGTAGAGTTTGATGAGCAGNGCNTGTCCTCCACAGACGATCAGGAACCAGACATAAAGCAGGCTGGGCAGATCTTTCATGTAGAGGTCGATAAGCTTGGGGATGCTCTGCGATGCAATCGAAATCACCAGAATGAGGGTGCCCAGCACCAGCCCGAGCAGCGCCTGCCAGACTTCCGGGGTGAAGCCGATGTCCACCTCCGTGAACTTCCCCGGTTGTACNCCAGAGAGCGTCTCGACCANCGAGACATAAGGNTCAAACAGGAAGTTGTCGAAAATGATATCGAAGAGCACAACTCCAATTAAGATGAAGAAGAATGACGCACTCGAGCGGCGTTCGTCAGCAAACTCGATGAAGCGGTAGAGAACGTGGTAGAAGCCCTGGTGGTCTTCCTTCTGCTTGGGGGATTCTACCAAAGCTTGGGCTTGGGGGGCAATTTCAAGTGCTTGTTCCATTTTCCTTCAATTCAAGTCAGTTCCGATCTGGGATCACGGTCACTCCAGGGAGTTCTCGTCCTTCCAGAAATTCCAGGGACGCGCCACCGCCCGTGGAAATGTGCGAGATTTGTTCCGCGAGTCCGGATTGCTGCATAGCGGCAGCGGAATCCCCCCCGCCGACCACCGTGACGGCTCCTGTAGCAGTGGCTTGCGCGAGAGCCTGTGCGACACCAACCGTTCCGGCAGCAAAAGGTAGAATCTCAAACACGCCCAGCGGTCCATTCCAAAACACCGTCTTTGCGTTCTGCACCACACTTTTGTAGGCCGCGAGCGTTTGCGGCCCAATATCGAGAAGTTTCCAGCCCTCCGGAACACCATCCGGCAGTGCCACAGTTTTCGTCTCCGCATCTGCCTTGAGTACTTGCGCAAGCACCCCATCCGTTGGCAAATACAATTGCACCCCTCGGTTTCGAGCCTGCTCGAGCAACTCCGCCACGGGGTCCAGCGATTCGGCATCCACCAGAGAATCGCCCAGTGTAAATCCTTGCGCGGCCAAAAACGTGTTGGCCATGCCTCCGCCAATCACCAGCGCCTGCACACGCTTCATCAGGTTCTCGATCACCTTGAGCTTGTCTGAAATCTTCGCGCCTCCCAGAATGGCCACATAGGGCTGCTCCGGATTCTCCAGCAAGCCTCCCAAAAAATCCAGTTCCTTGCGAATCAGGTAGCCCAGCGCTGCATTGGGCAGGAACTTGACCACTCCTGCAGTGGAGGCGTGGGCGCGGTGGGCGGTGCCAAAGGCATCGTTGACGTACACATCACCCAGCTTTGCCAGTTGCCGACAAAACTCCGGATCGTTCTTGGTCTCAGCCTTGTGGTAGCGCAGGTTTTCCAAAAGCACCACCTCCCCGTCCTGCAGCGCCTGAACTTGGGCTTCCACCTCTGCGCCAACACAATCCGGAGCCAGCGTAACGGGAGTTCCAAGTAGCTGGGACAACTCTTCCGCCGCAGGTCTGAGACTCAGTTCGGAAACTTGCTCTCCACCGGGACGGCCAAGATGGGACATCAACACCGCACGGCCACCCTGCTCCACAATGTGGCGGATGGTGGGCAACGCCTGCATGACCCGGTGGTTATCCGACACCTGTTGCTGCGCATCCAGTGGCACGTTGAAATCCACCCGCGTCAGGGAACGCTGCCCCCGAAAATTCAAATCCTCAAGAAAGGTTTTCTGACCCCAGTACGACATGGCCCCCTAGAAAGCAGCACTGCAAATGCGAAATGATCGGCGACCCTCATGGAATGTTCAAGCTGAGAACCATTTACAGAGCATTCCGTTCACCGGAAACCGGAATGAGGAGTGAGAATAGAGCCGTTGATCTTCCTACTCCAGCACCAAATTATTCTGAAGCCAACGATCCAAGGACTTATACAGTTGTCGGAGTTCCGGATCATCTGGAAGGTCGTAATCATCAATGGTGGAGAGTGCACGCTTCATCTTCTTGGCTCCCACGAGGACGGACATGATCCCAGAAATTTTCAGGGTCTTTCGTTGTTCTTCAGGAGTTCGATTGGCAAGGTCCTCATCAAGGAGTTGCAAGGTTTTCTCGTAGTCTCCCACACGATTTGCTTGCTCGACTTCAGTAAGTAACTCCGGATACTTGCGGACCCTGAGCGCAGCCACCCGTTCCCGTTCAGTCAGCTTAAGCGCCAAAGCGACGGCAAGCGCCTCTTCATTCAAATTGACAGGTGAGGGTTTGATTTTGCTGCTCAAGCGGTCGGCCAAAATTTCCTCATTGATCTGGGGCTTCATTTGCTGAGCCAGACGTTCGGCGAGTTTTTCCTCGTCCAAGCGAGGTTTCACTTTGCTAGAAAGCCTCTCGGCGAGAGCTTCATCGTTCACCACGGGCTTCACCTGATCTGAAAGGCGAGCCGCCAAGGCTTCTTCATCCACTACAGGCTTCACTTGGTCCGAGAGACGAATTGCCAAGGCTTCTTCATCAACCACGGGCTTGATCTTGAGGGAGAGTTGTTCCACGAATCTGGCATCATTCGCCAAGCGTCTGGCAAGGGCTTCTTCATCAACCACGGGCTTGACCTGACTGGAAAGACGTGCCGCTAGGGCTTCATCATCAACCACCGGTTTGACTTGACCGGACAGGCGTGCCGCCAGCACTTCGTCATTGACGACTGGCTTTATCTTCTTTGAGAGTTGCTCTGCTAACTGTCCGTCATTGGCCAAGCGCTTCGCCAAAGCCTCGTTGTCCACCACGGGCTTGACCTGACTGGAAAGACGTTTCGCCAAAGCCTCATCGTCCACCACCGGTTTGATTTGACTGGAGAGACGCTTGGCGAGAGCTTCGTCGTCCACCACCGGTTTGATTTGACTGGAGAGACGTCTGGCGAGAGCTTTGTCGTCCACCACCGGTTTGACTTGACTGGAGAGACGCAGCGCCAATGCCTCGTCGTCCACCACCGGTTTGATGTTGGGAGTGAGGAGTTTTGCCAATTCCTCTTCATCAACTTCCCCAGGCGGAATCTGGAGATTTTCATTGATGTACCGGGCAACCTTTTCTTCGTTGAAAACCTCCAGCATGGCTTGTCGCATCCGCTCGTCCGACTCCAGAAACAAGCGGCGGAAGACCTTGATCAGCAAATCCTCCGCTTTTGGACGCATCAAGCGATCCTGCTGTTCGTCCACAAAGAAGCTGAAGTTGTGGGACTCAGACACCGCTTGAGACTTTGTAGTGATCAGGGAGCCGTTCTTGAAAGCCCGGAAGTGAAGCAGGCTTTGTCCATCTTGGGATTCCTCGTACACCTCCACCAGAAACTGGTTGCCGCCTTCGTCAGAGTACAATTCCGTGTAGAGCTTGCGGGGAGCGCTGTCGATAACCGTCACGGCCACTTGCGCCTCGACAAGACGCGAAGCAGCGAGCATGACACCGAGCATGCCCGCAGTGGCAAGGTTCCGGAAGACGGCTTGCTTCATCATTTTCCTCCTCAGTCGAACCACGGTCGGGACCACTCCAGATGCTTGGAAAAGCGGGGAGTTTCTGTCGCCAGATCATGCAAGGCGGCCTCAATGCGAACCGTTTCCCCGTACTGCCGGGCAATGATGGTCAGAAAGGCTTCCACTCCCATCAGCTGCGCCAAGGTCTTGCGGTTGAGCATGTTTTGAGTGCCACGAGTGATGATGGAGCCGTTATCGGTCGCATGACGGTAAACGTTGTCGCAGACGTGGCAAATTTTGGGAACATCCCCGTCAAACCACTCATCTGCGACTTCCTCCTGAATCCATCCATAAAGCTGAGGTTCCACACTGCTGGCGAAAACATAACGAACGGCCGTCGTCTCCGGATTCAATTCCTCCGCCCGGCTTTCAAGGGCACTTCCCAAAACCAACAACAAGATGCCCCCCTTGATCCACTTGTTCCCCAAACGTATCACTCCGTCTCTTAAAATGCCACCCCAACGCTGACCATCACCCGTGTCGGGTTCTTCGTCGCTGTCCATCCTGTCTTGACGTACTCGCGCTGAGTCTTGGCTCCTGCAAACGAACTCATCAACGCCCGCTCATCCGGAATGCTCGTTTCCTCAAAACTGTCCTTGTCTGCGAATTTTGCCACGGGCATCAGTGCAATTTCGAGGAAGTAATTCTCTGTGCCTTGCCACCCCATGTCCAATCCCATAAACCCAAAATTTGCAGAAGCCTGATGCTGGTAGCGCGTGGGATTCGGGTAGGTTGCCACCGAGTTGTCGTAGTTCAGGGTTGCACTCGCTCCTCCAATCACCAATCCAAAGTAGAGATTCTCCGCCAAGCCGAAGGTCAAGAACTCTGGAATGAACCAGCGTAGCGAACCCGAGACCATTGTGCGGCTGACCTCAAACGTCCCTCCGGATTTGCTCACCGAATCGGTGCCACTCTTGAGTTGCTCATCCACGAGTTTCAATGCTCCAAAGAGTCCTGCAACTCCTTTGCCTGTATAATCGAGCATCCCCTGCAACTGCCACGATGCAGCGAGATTGTAGTGATAGTGCAGCGCAATTCCGGTCACTCCGGAGAAGGTCATCCCCAAGCCCAACCCGCGATACTCACGGTCCCGCCACCGACGAACTGCCGGCTCATCTTCCGTTGCTGCAAGCGCCGGGTCGGATTCAGGGGACACTCCCAAAATGACCGGATCCGGTAGTTTCCGAATCGTCCTGAGTTGCTCAGTCGGTATGATGGGCACGGATGCCAACACGCGTCCCTGTCGACGATCCACGGTTTTCTGAAACCAAAGTTTTTGCTGTCGAAGCACAAGCAGGTGGGTTGCCCCCTTCGGAATCCGGGAACGATCGGGAATAGTGTACCCCAACTTGCGCAACAGTCCTCCTTCACGAGTCACTTGTAACTGACGCTCCGTTGCATCCGGAGAAGAAACCAGCATTTCCCGCGCCTTGAGACCATCCCGGAACCCTTGAATCTCAAACTCCGTGAGTGGTGGCACCCCTTCAAGCCGAGTTTGGGCATCCTGCGCCCAGTACACGCTGTACACCGCCGAGCCAGTTTCCGGCTTTGTGCGGACCAGTTTCACCTTGCCGGAAATGCGCCCCGCTTCTTGCTCGGCATTCGTGAAGCGCAACTCCACGGTGTTTTCCTTCACGGGCTTGTCGATGCCCAGTGAGGTTGAAACTCCAAGGCTCATCTGCCCCTCGTCGTTCCTTGTGTAAACAAGCAGATACTTGGCTTCCGGAGGCACCGTTTCTTCAATCGACAGGAGGTAATCCTGTGTTTTGAAGGGTGCCCGCATGCCGCTCCACAGGGAACCCCACCAATCTCGTTTGGGAAAGGTTCCGACATTCCGACGTTTGCGCAGGACACGGTCCGGTCCGTCCCCCCAGTAAACCACATACCGCTTAACGTCGCGCTCATTCCATGCCCGTTTCACGCGGACCATGCCTTTGAGTAAATCTCCACTCAACTCATCCTTGCGGAACCGGATGTTCTCTGCTTTTTGTTCAGGAACTCCGAAATCAAGCAGCGGCAGGCTGGCAAGCGGGTATTCCTGGTCTTGAGCGTCACGCACCAGCAGCACAAAGTGCGTGGCCGCTGGAGGCACCCGGGCACTTTTGAATTCCAGCAGCCACGGCTCTTCCGGGGTTTCCGGCACCGGACGAGTGGCCAAGGGACGGTAGTTCCCCAGCTTTTCATGGGGGTTTCCTCCCCAGTACAACACATGCTCCTCCACTCCCGGAAGTGGCTCCAGCACTTCAATGCGCACCACCCCCGCCACCATCCCTCCCTTCGGGTGGGTGTCCGCAAACTCCATTCTGACAGGGGTTTCTGCCGAACTACTGCCGATATTCAGTAGCAAGGCGATGGCAAGGCCGATCCAATGACGAGACACGGAGGCCCACACTCAGAAGTTTGACCATCCGGGAGCCTCCAGTGCCATCGTGCTTGGATTGCCAGTTTTGCTGATTCGCACCCAGTACCCCTCTCCCGCGCTCACCGAAGAGAAGGTGGTGTAGTTGGGATACTTTGTGCCTATTTCAGACTGAACCGTGGAGTCTGGAGCGTAATACTGCCACGTTCCCGTCGAGTTGTCCGAATTCGCACAGGTGGAACACCACTTCCACAGCGAGTGGACCCGTCCGGCACTGCTCGCCGTGTAGTTGGAACTGGAGGAACTTCCGCCGGGATCACCACAGGCCACCAAAACGGCAATGGTCATCCCGCCGACCAAGCCAATATGGATCCGAGCCATCCCACGCGAGCGCGAGCGGTTCACCAAGGCCATCGTCATCAGCAACAGCAGGGCGGCCATGCCCCCTGTGGTCTGGGCGATGGTGATCCCCTCAAATCCTCCTTGAGGTGGTGGCCAGGGGCCTCCGGAGTCCAACATTCCCAATGAGTTGTCATCATCCCCCTGATCCCGGTCATAGTTTGCCGCCGTGACAATCTCGCTGGCCGAGTATTGTTGAGAGGCCCCAACGAGGGTCCACTCCTCCGTCAAGCGCGTCAATTGAGCCAAACCCTCGTAGCCTCCGGCATCCTCGACTTCCAGTGTGACCTGATTGGTCGAGGTTACGGCTTCCACCCAGATACCCTCTCCGGGCAAAATGGCAGAGGTCAGTTCCACAAATCCGTCGCTTGTCTTCTTAGATTTGGTTGCATTGTCACTCGCGTAGAAGTACCACTTGCCGTTGCGCCGCACGGCAACAGAGGAATAGCTTCCAAATTTGCGCTCAAACTCTGAGGGTTGAACCGTCGTGTAGGAAGGCAAGGCAATCAGGTTGTTTCCGAGGTATACACTGACCTGCTTTGGAACGTTGCTCACCGTCATCGTGCCGGACAAACTCCGACTCTGCCCGCTCCCTGTGCGTACATTTCCTGATCCGGAACTCATTTGGATCGTGGATTGATTGTCTTGGCTTTGATTGTCGAGTTTCTGTTCAATGAGCAGGTTTCCCGTACCGCTCACAAAAACAGGCTCTCCAGTGGTGACGTCGGTTCCCACCAGCAAGCCAGACTGAGCATAGATTGGTGTCAGTTCTGACAGCATATTGCTGCCCCGGAAGGCTGATCTTCCGGAAGTACGCCCTGTTGCACTGCTGAGCGGAGTTTGCATGGTCAGTTTTTGCGAGGCACTGTCCCAACTCACCGTACTGCCGGATTCCAATTTTGGCAGATAGAGGGAGGGATTGGTGCCTTGGTTCTGCCGGGCCATGGCCTCGACCATGCCATCGTTGGTGACGGAAACCAAAACGGTGTAGTTGTCGCTCTGGAACGAGGAGAAGGTCGTGTGAGCGTTGGAGTGGGAAACCGTGGTTCCCAAAGGACCGGAGACACTGCTGCTGCCGCTGGCTTCTTGGATGGTGGTGGTCACTCCAGTGTTACTGACGGTACTCGTCACCGTTTGATTGGAAGCAGTGGTCGCAATGGACATGGAACCATTGTCAACGCTGAGGCTCACCGATGCAGTGGCCGTATACCCCTTGCTCTCACAAACAAGATTGGTCCGCGTGGTATTGCTGGACGAACGGAGAGGACTCCAGAAGGAGATGGGCGAATCCTCAAAGCAGGCTTGTGTCGTAACCGATCCGTTGTCGAAGCGGACCTGAGAGCTTGAGTTGGTGTTGATGGTGGCCGTCAACAGTCCCGTGCCATTATCCACCGTGGNGGTGCTTGCCGTGGCCGTGATGTTGTCGGTAGTACTCACCGCCACCGAAACCCCGGAAGCCACACTCAGCGTCACCGAACCCTGACTCGCCGTTGCTGCTGCACTGCGTCCTGCCTCAGTGGTCGAGGAAGTCAGGGTCAGAACACTGGAGCCATCCGCATTGAAAGTGGTGCTGATGAGCGACCCCCCGGAACTCGCATTCACCGTTGAAGAGCCATCCGCATTGATTGTTACAGTCGAACCGACCCCAGATTTCAGGGTCGCCCCACCGGTCACTCCCAGCATGACCGTTCCATCCGCCCTCATATTTGCACTCAAGCTGGTGCCGTCGGCCCGCGTGATCGCAACTGTCGTAGAGGCATCCCGGTTCATGTTGACTTCGGTGCCCTGCGGCAGAGACATTTCACTCAGCAGGTTGCCGCTGGAATCCTTGATCTCGTTGAGCACTCCCCCTGATGCGCTTTCGGAGATGCTGTTTTGGTTGGGGTTGTCCCCTCGAGGTGTGATGATCAAAACACCTTCGGTGGAATTGTCCACGGCGGTGCCATTGGGCACTCTGACGGTTGCGGCGCCAACAGACTGCTCAACCGTGTCAATCACCGTGATCACGGTGGAGGCATAGCCTGTTGCCTTAGTGTTGTCCATCACTTCCAGATTGAACAACAAGATCTTGTCTCCTCCGGAAATGGTCGGGGCGGTGAAGTAGGCCAGACTTTCGTTGACTCCACAAAGCGTGATGTTCTCCGTGCTGCTGGCGTAAAGGACACAGCCATCAGCCTGCTCTGTGGTGGTGTACCTTCCGACCAGACTCCAAGTGTATTTGACGATGTAACCATCGGTGTCCGGATCGTATGACCCCGAGCCGTCAAGCATCACCCGTGTTGCTTCGTTCATCTTCTGGTCGTCTCCAATGAGTGCGGTGGGGGCGCGTCCGGGAGCAGTGTCATCGTTGACGTTGATAAACGTGTACTTAAACGCATGCATGGCACGAGTCACCGTGCCATCGGCATTGAACGTGGATTGGTACCTCGTGTCTTCTGTTGAATGCGAATACCCAATGATCCGTGCCTCCCGGTCTCCGTCCGCCACATCATCGTCTTTGCCCCGGATATAGACGGTTTGCGTCTGATTCCAAGTTTCCGGCAGGTAGGTCAGCGAGAGGTTCGAGAAATAATTGGTCTGGTCAGTGCTCATCTCCAACTCTCCCGGCTCCAAACTGGTCAGTTCCACGGTCACCTCCGCATCCGAACTTGGACGGCTCAGCAGTTTCATGTCCAAGAGTGCCGAGATCGTAGTGTCGCTCTCTGAGAGCAACAGGTTGTTGCTTGTCATGCTGTGGTAAATTCCGCTGGCATTAACATTGTAGGAGCCATTGTCGAAGCCCTGCAGGTTGTCCGTTTGGGTATCCAGATCGGTGCTGATCGTTCCTGCGGAGTCATTGTCCGGAAACAGGTGGATGTAGGAAATCGTCCCATTTTCGCTGCTCAAATCCGGCTCGCCCAACAGCTTCACAATTGCGGTGCCATACGTGCCGCTGTCACACGATGCCGCTGTATCCCCGGATGAGAATTCGACATCCGTGAGGAGCATGATGGCGGAATCTCCAAAACTGGACGTTGTGCACGCGCTCAAGCGGATGGTTCCATTCTCCGCCGTGATGGAGCCACCTTCCATTTCCAGAGCCTCCTTGAAGGTCAAGGTTCCTCCGGAGCCAACCAGTTTTCCGTCCGTGATGGTCAGCTGTCCCTCAAAGGTCAGGTCGGCAACACCATAATCCACACCCTCACCATCGTTGTCCCAAGCGACGGTAGTTTGAATCGTCAGATCCGTGGTTGCAGAACCGAGCGTCAACAGTTGGTCGCCAAGTTCCAGGGCCATGAAGGTTTGGGCCGTGTCTGATTGGAGGGTGACCTCATTTTCGTCAAGACTCAGCGTGGTTCCGGAGGACACCCAAGTACCACCGATTTTCACCAAATTTCCGTTTAACACAACCGTGCTGTTGGTGCTGTCAAGTGTGCCGGATTGGAGGGTGAGGGTATCGTCAAACTGAAGGGTTCCACCTGTTGAACTGAGCGTTCCTCCAGTGATCGTCGTTGTACTTTGCGCTGAAAAATCGGCGCCTTGGGTGAGAATGCCCTCGTTCACATCAATCTCGAAGGCATTGCCAATGGTCAAACTCGAGTTGTCGGATCCCAGCGTCAGGAGGTGGTTATCAAGCTGGAGGCCTGCAAATGCAAACCCTTCATGCCCCGCGAGGGTGAGGTCGTTTGCCAGCCGGAGGGTTGTACCATCGTCCGTTTGGAGAGAACCCGCAGTCATGGCGAAATCTGCGCCAAGTTGCAGTTCGCCGTTCTCGATTGTCACTTCGGCCCCGTTCAGGCTGCCTCCGTTTTCCAAGATCAAGAATCCTCCAGAAGAGGTCAGACTCCCGTTGTCAAAGATGGCCACGGATTTCAGGATCACATCCGCCTTATTGAGTTTCAGGGCTTCGTCACTGGACAAGGTGAAGGGCTGTTCCACCTCCAAGTCCGAAGCACTTGACCCCAAAGCGAGTTGCTTACCGTTCAGGTCAAGGTTCGTCAGAGCGACCGCGCTGGTCGTCACCCAAGTCAGGTTGTCCCGCAAATACAACTCTGGTGAGTTCAGTCCAAGCGTTCCTCCGGATTGTTCAAAACGATCTTCCAAGGTGAGGGTGCTGTTGTCCAAGTTCAACACGCCGGAGCCGGAGAGGGACGATACCCCATAAACACTGAATTCTCCACCACTGGAGGTCAGGAATCCCGAACTGATGCTCAGACTTGGGGAAGTGCCCCCCTCGTCCACATGAATGCGGAGGTCGGCCTCGCCTGTCGAGATTCCTTCCGACACCGCGTCAATGGTGATCGGCTGCTTGACGGTCAAATGGCTCGTTGCGGAGGCGAGGGTCAGGGCATAGTCATTCAAGTCCAAGGATTCGACCTCCAAGACCTCGTTGCTCTCAAGCGTGAGGTTGTCCAAGAGTTGGAGTGTGGTGCCACTCAAGTCGCTGGCCCCGCCCGTTTTCTTGAACTCACCTCCGATTTCAACGATTGAATCGGTCAGTTCCAGTGTTCCGTCCTCAAACACGATCCCTTCCTGAATCGTGATTGTTCCTCCCGTGCTACCAAGCTGACCTCCGCTCACGACAAGGCCGGATTGTAGTTTGATGCTGCCGGATCCGGAGTTCAAATGCTCGCTTGATTCCAGCGAGACATTGTCTTGAATGGAGAGGGTGAACTCACTTAGCAGGTTGAGTGCCTTCCCTGAAAGCGAGAGTTGGTTCACCGTAATGGACGCATCGGAAGTAAGGGAACTGTTGTCCTCAAGAATCCATTGATCCAACACTAGTACTCCTCCGGAGGTTTTGTTGAGCGCACCACGACTGCTTAACGTCGTGTTGTCAAAGCTCAAGGTTTGCCCCTTGTCCACCTTAAGGGTGGTGTCGCTCAGTTGAACTGCCATTTGTTGCAACACCCCCACTCCGCTGGCTTGCAGAGTTGCCTCGTTGGAAAACGCGAGCGTTCCCTGACTCAACGTGGTTGTTCCCGAAAGCAAAAGTGTCGCTCCGTCAACCTCGCTACTTCCAGTCGAGGAAAGCCGGAGTTTCCCGTTGTTTCCTGCAAGCTCAAGAGAATTGCCGTTGGCAAGACGGAACGGAGCAAGCAGTGCCAGTTCTGCGTTTGCAAGCCCCAACGTTCCACTTCCGGCAAGGGTGAGGTTGTCAATCACCAAAGTGCGGGTTGAACTGCTGGAAACGTCATCGTTGCAAGCATGAGGCGTGCTTTCCGCAATCCGGAGGTTCGCTCCAGGCAGCGTATTGGTCAGTGCGATTTGCTGCACCTGTGTTCCGTCCTCCATCAGTTCCAAGACGCTTGCCTCGGAGTTGAGGCGCACGAGACTATCCGGGGCATTGGCAAGGGTTCCTCCCCCACGAATGGTGAGGGTCGCTCCTCCAACATCAAGAGGCGTTGGAGTGTTTGGGAGGTAGGATAGGATTTGCCCCGGAGCAATATACATTGTGCTGCTGGCAAGCACAGTTACGGGTTTTCTGAGCTGAGCACCCGTCAGGATACAGATCGTTCCTCCCTGAAGGTAAAGCGGGGAGAAAATCTCTCCGCTCAGATTAACGCTCCCGGAAGCGTCCAAGTACATCTCCAACTCCAAGGCGATTTCCCCAAGGGTTTCAAGCAGCCCCGGAGTTTCCACCGTGACCGGCTCATCAACGATCATATTCTGAGAATCCACCACAAAGGTCTGTGCGGATGGTCCTTGCTGGAGAGAGAGTTTTCCAACATACACCCGCCCCTTGAGGTTTCCACTCGCCTTGATTTCTCGGGAATCATTCCGGATGTCGAGTTCGCCAACCTGCAAATCATACTCGTCTGCAAAGGACAATTCGAGGTTGGCCAGCAAGCTCAGCAAATCAATTGTTGCCTCGGTTTCATTGACCACCAACCCGTACCCGTCTACGCTGTCTGTGATCACCTCAACCCGGTTCAGGTGAACGGCATCTTTCAGGATCAAGCGACTCTGCGCGTCACTCAACACAATCAGGACGGCTGCTTCTGAAACGGCCTGAGCAAGGCTGGTGGTCAATTGGCCCTTGCCGTCAAGCGTGAGCGTGAACGCACCGAGTTGCAGGGGTTCTCCCAGATAGAGCAAGGTCGAACCTTCGGCAACTTTGATGGCAGAATCCGCTGTCAATTCCAGATCAACCTCACTCGTCACCGTAATGTTGTCCTCCGCATTGGCCGGCTCGATGCTGAACTGTCCGCCGTCAAGCGAGAGGATGCCAGAAGTGCCCTCAGCATCCACCACCCTCAAGGCATTCCGCAACAGCAGTTCGCCCACGAGGTGCAGTGTCCCCGCCAAGGTCAAGGCTCCGTTTGACTCGCCCATAAACTCCATGATGGTGTCCCCGGGAATCGTGTTGTTGTCCCCCAACGTCAGAGTCTTGCCTTCACCAATCCGGAACCGGGAGGTCTGTTCGTGCAGCAACTCGGCAACCGAGGAGTCCTCCTCGACCGCAACCTCCCCCGACCCGGCGTTTGGATCGGCGGAAACCCGCAGCCTTTGGAGTTGAATCCCGGAGAGCTTGAGGGTGCTGTCGGCGGTGTCCAGGATCACCGGATCGTCATTGGCGACCTCGCCGTCGCCGGAGAGTTGCAGGGAGGAGGTGCCGATGGGAATTTCGCCTCCGGAAAGGGAGAGCGTTCCCCCTTTTCCAACCTGAAGGGAACCGTCCTGAAGATTGACCAACCGTGAGGAAATAGCAGCATCGACAAAGGCTTCGACAAGGCCGTCCGCAAGAACCACCGTGCCGTTGTCCACCGTGGCGGATGCCTCGAATCTCAGTGTTCCAGAGAGCGTCAAATTATCCGACAAAGCCAAGGTGCCGCCACCCGTGCCGACAAGGGCCAGCGAGTGTCCGGACGGAACTTCAAAAGCCCCCCTCACGGTCAACTGCCGACTGTCGGCAAGATCGATCCGGGAGGAACCGGAATGCGAAAGCGCTTGAATGACGGCATCCTGAACAACCTCCAACTTGCCGTCGGTGAGATTGTCCGTCACTGCCACCTTGGAGACTTGGGCGACACCATCGAGTTTCAGGACACTATCCGGATCATTCAGCGTCAGGTTGTCCGTACTCTCAAGCGTGCCGTTGCCGCCAAGGGTCAGGGTCCGTGGACCAATTTCTATTTCCGCACCTATGTAGGTCAGCGTCTTTCCTGCACGAACATTCACGGTTGAGTCGCCAAGATGCTGAAGGTCCGAGGCAATCGTTGTGTTGTTGTCCACCTCAAGACTGCCTCCGCTGAGAACCACCGACCCGTTGTCCAGTGTGAGATTGGGCACTTGGAGTCTCAGCGTTCCTGAAAGCGTCAGTGCCTCGTTCAACGTGACCCCACTTCCGGCACCCACTAGCTCCATCTCCCGGTTGGCGGGCACCTCAAACGCTTCTCTCACGGTCAGCCGTTTCCCCTCGGCAAGGTCAATGCGGGACGATCCCGGATGCAAAAGCGTTTGAATCACGACATCCTGAGCGACTTCCAGCTTACCGCTGCCGCTGGTCAATACCCCGGAAACCTCCACCTGTGAAATTTCTGTCGGCCCATCAAGCTTCAACACACTGTCCGCATCATTCAAAACCAGTGCATTGGAACTGGAGAAGGTTCCGTCCCCCGTGAGAGTGAGCCGATGATCACCAACATTCAGTGAAGCCCCGGAATAACTCAGGGTCTTCCCGAATAACACGTCCACCGTTGAATCGGCCTGATTCGCAAGATCGGAAGCAATTGCTGCGTTCTCGTCAACGTTCAACTTTCCGCCATTGAGGAGCAGATTACCGCCGTTTAACGTGTTTTCCGGTGCGCTGAACTTCAGCGTCCCGGAAAGCGTCAGCGTGTCGTCCAAGGACAGGAAACCTCCGGTTCCGATCAATTCCAGCGACTGGCCGACAGGCACCTCAAACGCTTCGTTTACACTCAATCCAACTCCCTCGGCAAGAGCGATCCGGGATGATCCGGAATGAAAAAGCGTCTCAATGACAGCAGGCTGAGTGACCACGAGCTTGCCCTCGGTCAGATTGTCTGTCACCGCCACCTGGGAGACTTGGGCAAGACCGTCGAGCTTCAACACACTGGCCGGGTTGTCCAGTGTCAGGCTGTTGGAGTTCACCAGAGTCCCGCCGCCTGTGAGTGTCAACGTCCGTGGGCCGATTCCGAATGTTTCGCCAGAGTGATTCAACGTCTTTCCTGTAAACACGCTCACCGTTGAATCGGCCTGATGCACGAGTCCGGAGGTCATCGAAGCGTCTTCTTCAACCGCCAAGAGGCCACCGTTGAGTACCAAGATGCCGTTGTCCATGGTGTTGTCCGAGCCGCTGAAACGCAAGGTTCCCGAGAGCGTCAGGTTGTCACTCAACGCAAGGGTGCCTCCGGAACCAACCAGTTCCATTGTTTGACTGGAGGGAACCTCAAAGGCTTCACTCACCGTTAACCGGATTCCTTTGTCGAGATTCACTTTGGAAGAACCGGAATGAACAACCGTCTGGATGACGGCATCCTGAAACACGTTCAATCTTCCTGTTTCCAGCACTCCGGTGACGGTCACTTGCTCCACCTCGGCAATGCCATCGAGGGTCAGCACACCAATCGGGTCGTTCATCACCAGTTCGTTGGCATTGGCGATGCGCCCACCCCCGATCAGAGTCAGCGCCGAACTGCCGATCTTCAGTGGGGCACCAGAGTAGGTCAGGGTTTTGTCGGTGAACACATCCACGGTCGAGTCAGCCTCGTGTACAAGGTCCGAGGAGATTGTGGTGTTTTCGTCAATGTCCAAGAGGCTGCCGTTGAGAATCACCGTGCCGTTGTCCAGTGTGGTGTCGGCGGCACTGATTTTCAACGTCCCGGAAAGGGTCAGGTTGTCGTGAACCCAGGTTCCGCCCCCCAAACCCACCAGTTCCAGCGACTGACCGGACTGGACGGAGACGGGTTCCGCCACCGTCAATTGCTTGCCAGCGGCAATGTCAATGCGGGAAGACCCGGAATGCAGCAGCGTTTCAACGAGGACATTTTCAGTGACTGCCAGCTTCCCTTGCGTGAGGGCACCCGTCACCGCAACCTTCGCCACCTTGGCGATACCGTTGAGCGACAACACACTGCTAGGGTCATTCAAAACCAGATTGTTCTCATTCCCCAAAACTCCCCCTCCGGAGATCGTCAGTCGGTTAGAGCCAATCTCCAAAGCATCCCCCGGATACACCAGTGTCTTGCCCGCAAGGACGCTGATGGACGAGTCGGCTTGCTGGGTGAGGTTGGCGGTGATTGTCGTGTTGTCCTCCACCTCCAGTGCCCCACCATTCAGAAGCAGGGTGCCGTTATCCAAGACGTTGCCCGGCCCCGCAAACTTCAGTGTTCCGGAAAGCGTCAATGTGTTGTTCAAGCTCAAGGAACTTCTGTTTCCGATCAATTCCAAGGACCGTCCGGACGGCACCTCAAAGGCTCCGTCCACGCTCAGACGAATGTCATCGGCGAGGTCAAATTGGGAAGACCCAGCAAGCGAAAGCCTTTTGATGCCCGTGTGGTTGTCCACGGTCAGCTTGCCCGTGGTCAGCACTTCCGGAATCGCCACACTCTCCAACTCGGCCACGCCGCTCAAATTCAAGACACTGGCCGGATCGCTCAAACGGAAGTCGTTCGGATTAACAAGCGTCCCGCCTCCGGAAAGGGTCAGCTCATTTGACCCGATGTCCAAAGCACTGCCCAGATACGTCAGGGTTTTTCCAGAGGCAACATTGACAACCGAGTCACTAAGCTGGTTGAGATTGGTCGTGATCGTCGTATTTTCATCAACGTCCAAAAGGCCCCCGTTGAGAGCCAGGGTGCCGTTGTTCAGCGTTCCCTCCGCAACGAAGTGCAGGGTGCCGGAGAGGGTAAGCGTGTCTGCAAGGCTTAGCGTCCCACCAGCCCCGATCAGCTGCAGCGATTTCCCCGGTGGAATTTCAGTGGCTGCGCTGACCGTCAGAGTTTTTTCGTTCGCAATCTCAATCCGAGAGGAGCCAGCATGTGAAAGCGTTTGCAGATTCGTGTCCTGAAGGACTTCGACTTTCCCGCTTTCCAATTCAGCCGGAATCGCCACCTTGGAGACGTGGGCGACGTCGTCGAGTTCCAGCACACTGGCTGGGTCGTCCAGCGTCAGGTGGTTTGTGTTGGCAAACGTCCCCCCGCCCGTGAGCGTCAACGTGTGAGGACCAATGTTGAGTTCAGCGCCCGAGTGGCTCAGGGTCATGCCAGCAGCAATCTGCACGGTCGAATTGTCCAGATTCGTGAGGTCGGAAGTGATGCTCACATCCTCTCCAACCTCCAGCCTCCCTCCGCTGAGGACCAGCGTCCCGTTGTCAATTGTCGCTGAGGTGTTGAGCCTCAGGGTTCCAGAAACGGTCAGGTTGTCTCCCAAGGCCAGCACTGCGCCGCCTTTCGAGCTTGAAAGGTCCATGACGTGTTCAGCAAGCACCGTCAACCCCTGCGTGATAGTCAGGGTTTGGTCCGAATCGTAGATGATCCGGGAGGACTGGTCGTGCAGCAGCGTTTCGATCTTGCCGCTGCTCATGAGCTGTACCGAAGGTGAACTTGCGGCATCCCCTGCCGCAATCCGCAGATGGCTGACTGTGCTTGAACGGTCTCCTGAAAACAACAGCGATCCGGCCACCTCGTCAAGCGTGAGCGGATTGCTGGCATCTTCATTGAGGGTCAGAGTGCCCCCTCCTTCCAAAGCCAAGGTATGGACTCCTAAACGGATTGTAGAACCTTGGTAGGTCAGACGGGTTGCTTCGGCAATGCGAAGCGTGGAGGAATCCAAGACGAGGATGCTGGAGTTGTCAATGGTGGTGTCGGCATCCACCTGCAAGGTGCCGCCATTGAGTTCGATGTCGCCCAGCCGCCAGCTATCAATACACAATTCCCCGTTCGCCTCGATGATCACACCGCCCAGCAACTCGACCTGATCTTTCGGAGTGACCGGAAGTGACTGAGGACAGGGGATGCTGACCGCGATCTGCCGAGCCACTTTCACAATGGTCTTTTGCAGCACTCCTCCCGAATCCGTGAAATTTCCAAGCGTCAGCAGAAACTCCGGGGCTTCCGTGGTGAGCTTACCGAGCAGATGCCCCTGTCCGGTGGTCAGAGTGACGGCCTTCTGCAAATGCACGTTGGTGTCGTTGTCCGTCAGCAGCGTACCGCCTTGGAGATTGAGGTTGCTGCCCATGTTGAGCTGGATCCCGGTTACGTCAAGGCGAGCACCCGCTCCGGAAGCCAAACTCAGATCACCTTGCAGGGTCAAGTCTTGCTCCAGAGCAAGCGTTCCAGAACCGGCCAGCACCAACCCTTGCGGGGGCACGGACAGAGGATTCTTTAGTGTCAGGGTTCGGTCATCATCAAGAGCAAGGGTGGCGAGCTCGCCAAGCTGGAACGTGTGCAGGGTGGATTCCGAAGCTCCGGCCACCCGGAGTTGCCCTCCTTCCGAAAGTGCCGCCGACACCGCCACAGTGTCGATTTCAATGTCTTGCAGGTGTAATTCACTGCTCCCCTGATCCAGCCGGATGGGATTGTCGTTCCGGAAATACCCACCCCCCGCCAACGTCAGAGTCTTGGCACCAATCTCCAGCGCCGCACCTCCGTAGTTCAATTCCTGATCGACAGCCACCGTGATCATGGAAGATTCGCTGTGAGTCAAGTCCCCGGAGAAAACGGAATTCTGCACAACGGTCAACTGCCCGCCGCTGAGGTTGAGATTGCCGGAAACGCTGCCCCCTTGAGCCACCAATTCGCCGCCACTCAATAAAGTGCTCCCGCCGTCAAATGCGAAATTGCCAGCACTGTTGCGCAGTGTTTGGGCATTGCCAACCGTCACGGGGTCAGTCACCGTCAAAGTGATGCTTGTGGTGCCCAAGCTCAGATCCGCGTTGTCGAGCAACCACAAGGTTCCGGTGTTGACGTCTTGGTTGCTGGAGAGCGTGAGTGCCGCGTCAACCGTGAGGTCGTCCAGCAAAAGGGGATCGGTCGAGTTCACCGACAGGTTGTCGCTGAGGTGCAGGTGACTCACGAAATTCCCCTTCCCGGTGATCTGCAAGCCCTTGCCTGCGTCACTTGGAGCATTCGCTCTCAGGCGAGAAAGTGTCGTGCCCTCACTCAGCACCAGCAGACTGGCGGGATCGTTCAGCGTCAGGTTGTCGGTGTTGTCGAAGGTGCCACCTCCGGAAAGCGTCAGCGTGTGTGGTCCAAGGTCTAATCCTCCACCCGAATGACTCAGCGTCTTGCCGTCGGCGACCTCCACAGTGGCAGCTCCCGCCGACACCAGCGTTCCCGAAATTGTCAGGGATTCTGCAACAGCAAGAGTCCCGCCCGNCANGGTGACGTCTGAGGCCAACGTTCCNNCCTCGGACAGTTGCAGGGTGCCNCCGGANACGACCGTGACCTTTCCGGAAAGCGTCTCNCCGGAGGCGATGGCAAGCGGNGNGAGATCGCTGACAGCAAGGTGNTTCACCGTTGAGGCGTTGTCCACCACCACACCCTTGCTGTCGGCGGAAGTGGTCACGTTGTCCACGGTGATGCCCAAAAGCGTCAGTTGACCATCTGGATCATCCAAAGTGATGTTTTCCTGATTGGCGAAGCTCCCACCGCCTTGGAGCGTCAGCGTGTGGCTTCCGATGCCGAAGCCCGCACCGCTGTAGGTCAGCGTTGCGTCCGCCGCCACCTCGATGGTGGACGAATCCTCGTGCCGGAGGGAAGAGGCGAGCGTGGTGCTGTTGTCCACGGCCAGCAGACCGCCGTTGAGTTGGATGCTGCCGGAGCCGGTGTCCAGAGCGTACGTGAGCCGGAGGGTGCCTCCGGAATCCAAGCGGATGCCACCGTTGAGGTGCAGTTCCGCCGCTCCCTGCACGATCCGGCTGTTGGGGTTGTCGAGGATGAGCTGTTCGGAAAGCGTCAGGGAANGAGTCGGTTCGCCCAACATGAGCGCACGTTGGTTGAGGGCAACCGTCTTCAGCGAGAGCGGATCATCGCTCGCAACAACAAGGTCTGCCTGTAATTCCAGCGTGGCGTTATCGGTCAGCAGACTGCCGCCGGACTTGCGGAAATCTCCACCCAGCACAACAGTTCCAGCACCGACATCCAGCAGGCCGTTTTCAGCAAGCGTTCCCCCGGAAGCCAGCGTGAGGGTGCCTGTGGTGGACGTGAGGCGGGCGACCCGGAGGTCCAAGGTTCCGGTGAAGGTCAAAGCGGCGGCACCAACATTGATTCCTCCGGAAGTGTTGCCCTCAGTGGGCAACGGGTGATCAACCGTCAGATCAGTGGTGTTGGAACCAAGTGTGAGCGTGTGATTGTCAAGTTCCACTCGCCCCACAGTGAAGGGGGAGTCTCGCACCAGTGTCGTGTCGGCAGACAGCCTCAGCGTCGTTTGCTTGTCCGTCGTCACCCCATCAAGGGTCAATCCCTCTGCCACCTCCAGCGTTCCACCGGACAAATTGAGGAAGTCTGCCCCCGTCAGTGTGGTTCCTCCGTTGGTTTGCAGAAGCCCTGTGACGGCCAGGTTCTCGGTGGTCAGGGCAAGGGAGGAGTTGTCGGCGTTCAAGACTCCAGCAATCGCCCCTCCCTCCCGGAAGGTCAGGGTGCCTCCGGAAGATTGCAACGCGCCCCGCACATTGGCTGGAGCAACAAGGGTGAGGTCGGCAGCACCCGTGTTCAGAGCCGTGCCGTTGTCGAGGGAGAGTGAGTTCTCAATGCTAAGATCGGTGCTGGAGGAACCCAAACTCAGGGCATTCCCGGACATTTCCAGTGTTCCAAGACTGAGGGCGTTGTTGCTGGAGAATGTGATGTTGTCGAGCAAGCGTACCGTGGCAGTAACCGCATTCAAGGTGCCATTGTCCACGTTAAGGGACCCGGACAGTTCCAAGACACTGCCTTGCAAGTCGAGGACTCCGGAATCCCCCAAACTGGCAGAAGTGTCCAAGGTCACGGTGCCCCCCGACGAGGAGAGTTCCCCCGACTCAATCCTCAACGTTTCTCTGAGGTGGAGGTTGGACGATCCTGCCACCAACTGCTCACCCGCAGTTTCCAGTGCAAGCGGCTCGAAAATGTTGAGCGTCGGAATCGAAACCGTGAGAGCGAATCCATTGAGATTGAGTTCGCCAAGGTTGGTGGTTTCCTGACTCTCAAGCGCGGCGTCCGTGAGCAGGCGCAAGCGGGTGGCATTGTCAGTGACCGTGCCGGATAAACTCAGATCGCCGCCCAACTCCAGCGTCCCCCCTGAGAGATCCAGTACGAAGCCGTTGTTCTGAAGATCCGTGCCTGCGCCCGTGGTGATCGTGCCAAAAACCTCTAGATCGTCCTGAAGGGTCAGCGTGGTACTTGGAAGCGCAAGCTTCGACAGATTGTCCACCGTTCCCTCCAAAGTGAGGGTGCCGCTGGTAGAGTCGAGCAGGGCACCTTCCGCAAGGGTGAGTTCCCCCTGCAAGCTCAGGCTGCCGTCCTGAGTGTGCAGCGCCACCGCGTTCAGCATGAGTGGGGCCACCAGTTCCAAATGCGTTTCACCAGTTCCCAAGGTCAGGGTCCAGTTGTTGTGCTCCAACGATTTGAAAACCTTCTTTCCATTGAAACTGATCGTTATGTTGTCCAGCAACGTCAATACCGTGGCCGCATCGGTTTGGAGGGAACCTGCTTCCGCAGCCAGTGTGTTCGCCAACTCAAGTGTGGTTCCGGGAACAGCAAGCGTGGCTCCATTGCCCAAGGTGCCACCTTGAATCAAGGTGAGGGAACCTCCTGTTGAGGTCAGAGAGCCGGAGTTCAGTTGCAACGGATAAGAGAGGATCAGGTCCGCCGTGTTTGTGATCAGTTGTGAGCCGGGCTGGTTGAACACGAAGGCTGAGTTGATGCTGAGGTCTGTCGTTGTGGTTTCCAGCGATAGAGCATGACCATTCAGGTACAGACCACCAATGTTCAAAGGCGCATTCCGGGAAATGCTTGCGGCAGCGTTGAGTTGCAAAACCGTTGTGTTGTCAAAGTGCACCTTTGCAAAATCAAGGGTACCTCCAAACTCAAACGTCCCGCCGCTCATCCGGAGTGCTCCACTCTCGGAGGTCAACGTGCTGTCCGCGTCCAAACGCAGGGTGCTGTTGTCGGTCAGCAACACGTCCTCGGCTCCCAGCGTCAAACTGGTGCCGTACAACTGCAAATCCCCACTCGTGATGCCAGCCCGCTGCGCCAAGGTCACACTTCCTCCGGCCGATTCCAAACTGGCGTTGTCCAGCGTCAGCGTGTTGCTGAACACAAGCGCACCGTCACTGGATTGCAGGATGCTGTTGTCCTGAAGGGTCGTTGCTCCGTTGAGGGTGAGGCTCCCTGTTTTCGTATCCAAGGTGGCGGACGAGTCAACGGTGAGCGGACTGGTCAGAATCAGGTGGGTGTCCGCCGTCTCAAGGGTGAAGGAATGGCCATTCAGTGCGAGCGATCCCAGAGTGAGGTTGTCTGCCACGGATAAGCTGGACGTTGCTTGTAAGCGCAGGGCCGAAGCATTGTCTGTGATCACAGTCCCTTCCCCAAGATCGAGCGCTCCGGACAAATTCACTGTGGTGCCTGTCAAATCCAACAATGCATCGTCTCCCAGCGTTACTCCCTGTGCCAAGCTCAGGGTGCCTCCGCTGGAGCTGAGGTGTCCGTTGTTCAGGTTCAGGGGGGAGGTCAGCGTCAGGTCCGCACCTTGAGTGGTGATTCCGGAGGAGGCGTTGTCAAAGGAAACGGCCCCTGAAATGGTGAGGTCCGTTGTGTCCAAAGCCAGTGTGAGTGTGTGGTTTTCCAACGCGACACTGCCCACGGTGAAGGGTGCGTTTCGGGTGAGGGTCACATTGTCGGTCAAGTGCACGGACGTGTTATCGCTGGTCGAAACTCCATTCATGACCAAACTTGTGCCCAGATGAACCGGATTCTCGACTCCTGACACCTCAAGGGTTCCGCCGTCGGCTTGCAGGGTTGGCTCTCCTCCTTGCGTTGTGAACTGTTCGGTAATGGTTAAATCCTGATTCAAGACAAGGGTGCTGTTGTCCAGCATCAGGTCCGACACTGAACCACCGGAGGCAAACACCACCGTGCCCCCGGTCACGTCCATGCTGCCATTGGTCAGCGTGACCACCTCCTGAAGCGTGACCACCCCGCCACTGCTGTGGAGGACACTGGAATCCAGCGTCGCCGCAGCTTGCAGGGTCAGGCTTTGCGAACCCGTGTCAATGCCCTGTTGTCCAAGCTCCGAGGCGGACCCCGGAGCCACCACCAGTGGTTCTGAAATGAGCAGGTGAGTTCTCTCGCTGCTGGAACCATTGTCTGCGGAGAGCAGTTCCAGCCCGTATTCTCCAAGTTCCAAACGGGAAACCGACACCTCCCCTTGACGACTCAGAGACGCAAAATCGAGCAGTTTCAGCGTTGCATCCGTGGTGGTCACGGTGGCATTGTCCAGTTGCAACCTGCCTGCAAATTCAAGGGTTGTTGCGGTGAGGTCCAACTCCGTTGAATCTTCAAGTACGGCACCTTGCGCCAAGCGCAGGACACCTCCCGTGGAGATGAGTTGCCCTTGAGCAAGCGTCAGGGGTTGGGCCAGAATCAGGTCGGCCTCGTTCTTGACCAGTCGATCCGTAGCGTTGCCCAGCGTCAGGGCCTGCAGGACCGTGAGGCCGGTCGTTGCCGATTGTAGCGTGAGGGTGTGCCCAGCCAGTTCCAGCGAGTTCAGAACAAATGGAGCATCATGCGTGAGTGGAGTGTCCCCCCGCAAGTGGAGGGTTGTTTGGTTATCAATACTTGTTCCCGAAAGATCGAGTGGGCCGTCAGTCTGCAAACTCACGGAGTTGAAAGAGAGAGAATTGCCTCCCAGCGACAACACGGTGCCTATGTTCGTCCGTACCTCTCCAGAAAGTGCCAAGTCGCCGCCAAGCTCCAGCGTCGTGTTGTCCAGGTTGAGACCTTGGACAAAGCTGCCGCCTGCGTTCAAAGTAAGATCTCCCCCTTCCCGTTGAAAACCAGTGTTATTAACACTTACGACTCCGTGGAAGGTCAAGTCCGCACGATCGCTCCGTAATCCTGCACTTCCGCTCAAGTTGAAGGAATCCTGAACCGTCAACCCCGTCACGTTGTCCAGCGTCAGGGTGTGGCTTTCAACATCGAGGCTCTGCAATACCAACAACCCGGGGGCCGAGAGTGTGGCATTGTCCAGCAGCGACAATTCCGTTGTACTGTCCGTGGTCAAACTTCCGGAGCCGCCCACCATCAAATCTGCACCCAACTCCACCGCCACTCCTTCCAGAATCAGGGTGCTGTCCGTGACGGCAAGCGTGCCGTTGAGTTGCAGGGCATCGTACACTTGCAGGGTTCCGGCACCGTCCACGCTCAGACCCCCTTCTGGAATCGTGAGGGGATTGGACACGCTCAGCTTGCTTCCGGAAGCGACCACAAGCTGGCTGGCGGTGTTCAAGGTCAGCGTGTTCACGGTGCTGTCGGCAGTTTCCTGCACCACCAAACCCGCGCCTGCATCGGGGGCCGCATTGACGGTCACGTTGTCCACGGAATTGGTTCCGGAGAACACCAAGCGGCTGGCGTTGTCATTCAGCACCACCGCCTGTGCATTGGTCAGTGTTCCGGTTCCAGTCAGGGTCAGGGTTTGGTCATTGACGGCAATAGGCGTCTCCCCACTGGCCATCAACACCGCTCCGCTGTTGATTTGGATGGTGGAGGAGCGGCGATGCTCAAGATTTCCTGCCAAAGTGAGGCTGTCCAAAATCTCCAAGGTGCTGTTGTCGAGGATCAGGCTGCTNCGCAGCACCCCCGGACCTTGCAGCTTGAAGCGGATGTTCTCCACCGAAACCGCATCCTCGACGATGACCTCGTTTTGCACCGCAAGCGTCATGTCCGCCACCAACGCCATGCGGCCAATCGTCATGCTTCCGGTATGGTTCAATCCCTTGCCCTCGTTGGAAACTGCCGCAACCTTGAGCGCCTGAACCCTGCCGCTCCCCTGCATGTTCAACAGGCTGTCGGCGTCATTCAGCACCACTGCCGAAGCGTTGTCTGAAAAAGCGTAAAGCCCCGCCCCCTGCAACGTGAGGGCATGGGGGCCGATCCTGTAGTCACCGGGCAAGATCAGCGATTTCCCCGAAGCCACGGTCACGGTGGCATCGCCCGACTGGGCCATTCCCCCGGAAAGAATCTGCGACTCTGCCACGTCAAGCGTTCCGCCGGACATGGTGAGGTCAGCGGCGAAAGTACCGTTGTCCGTAAGTTTCAAGGTGCCGCCGGAGTTGACCGTGATGCTCCCGGACAGGCTCGCGTCGGCGGCAATTTGCACGGGAGTGACGTGATTGAGGGAGAGGTTGCTGATCGTTGATTCGTTGTCCACATTCACTCCCATGCTTGTGGATTCGGTACTTAAGCGGTCAAGTTCCCCTCCCTGCATCACCAGCTGAGCGTTGGCACTGTTCAGGTTCATGGGGTTGGTGTTCTCAAAAGTGCCGCCTCCCGCAAAAGTGAGTGTGTGGTTCAGCGAAATTGCAGGTCCGTTGTAGGCAAGGGTGCTGCTGTTGTCAATTGCAAGGGTGGAGCGGGTTGCCGATTGACTGCTGGATTCCGGCAATGTGATTCCTGCGGCCAACGCAAAGGCTTGCGGTTGACCGCTACCGATTTCCAGTCGTCCCCCGTTGAGTGTGATCGCACTGGCAGAAAGTTCGGACGGGTGCCTCCAAGCAAGTACGCCATCGGGGTCGAGACGCAATCCCCCGTCAAAGGAGAGGGAGGTGTTGTCCCAAACCAGTTGTGCCTGCGGATGGTCCAACACCAGCAGTTCCGCCACGGAAAAACCGGACAGGGCTTGCAGGTTCAGCGTGTTCTGGTTGAGCCGCACTTCCCGGAAAGCCAGNTCGCTGTNGCTTTGAANGCTGAGGTTGTCAAGCAAGTCGAGGTCCACGTTGTCGAGCGCAACTGCTCCCGCTGTATTGCTGAAATTGTCTCTGAGTGCCAGCGTGGTGTCCTGTAAATCCAGCGAACCACCCACGATGGAAATTCCTTCCGAGAANGTCAGGATTCCCCCGGTGGAGGAAAGCGTGAAACCCGGATTGAGGGAGGGNGACAACCCCCGCACGGTAAGGTCGGCTTCCTGCGTGGCCAGTCCGTGTTGGGACACCGACGAGCTGTTGTCACCAGAATCCCCGGAAGTACTCCCGTTGTCCGCCTGACTGGCAGGCGGAACCTCCAGTGTCAGGTCGGTAGCGGCAGAACCCAGCGTGAGGGTGAACTCCGCGAAATCCACCGCTCCCACCACGAAGCCTTCATTGCGCGTGACGGTGGCATCCTCAAGCAGTTTGAGCTTCGTGAGGTTGTCGGTCTGCACTTGATCCAAGGGCAGGACACCGCCGAGTTCAAACGTGCCTCCGGAAAGGTCAAGGCTGGCCATGTCCGCATCGAGCGTGGCTTCGAGATGCATCTGCAAAGTGCCGGGAACCGCAAGGTTGCCTCCAAGCTTGAGCGTGGACCCTTGGGCATTGACGGTTCCGGAAACCGTGCCGCCCTGCTGGAATTCGAGAGTTCCTCCGGTCGAATCCAGCAAGCTGTGAATCTCAGTGGGGCTTGCCAGCGTGAGACTGCCGTTGTTGGTGTGCAACGTGCTGTTGTCCAGCGTGAAGGCGTTCTGAACGGTCAGGCTGGTGGTGGCCGTGGCAAGTTCCAGATTGGCACCGTTGAGGTCCAAGGTCTCCAACGTCACCGGAGTCGTGGTTGAGAGACTCGTATTGTCCAGCAGGCGCAGNGTGTCTCCCGTGGCGTTCCATGTGCCGCTGACGGTAAGGTTGTCGGCCAGCTCAAGGGTGGCTCCACTCGTTTCCAAGGTTCCTCCCGTGGAAACGCTGGCTCCGTTTGGCAACTGCAAGCTTCCCCCTTGGAGGTTCACCACGCCCTGCGCCGCAATCATGAGGTTGCCCATGGTCAAAGTGCCGCCCGTCGAAGCCAGCATTCCGGGGCCAACCGTCACCCCGCCCTGCAAGGAAAGATCGGCCTGTCCTCCCAGCAATTGTTCGGTTTCGTTGTCCAGCACCACGGGCGCCGTCACCGTCAATCCAGGCAGGGAGTTGTCGAGCGTGAGCGAAAAGTCGGCGAGATTGAGCGTACCCAGCGTAAGGGGGACGTTGTTTGTGCCGAGGGTGGTTTCGTCGGTCAGCGTGAGCACACTGGTGTTGTCCGGGACCACCCCGCTGAGGTTGAGCGTTCCCTCCACTTCAAGGGTGCTGCCGGAGAGGGCGAGGGAGTTTCCATTGGTCGAAAAAATGGTCTCTGCGTTGGCCGTCAGGGTCGAGTCCGTGAGCGTCAGATCCTCCTGCAAATTCAGCGTGGTTCCGGACAATTCGAGCTGGGTTCCTGTTGAGGCGGTTCCTCCTGCGTTGAGCGTGAGGGTTCCGCCGCTGGAGAGCAGTTGCGCCCCGTTGCTCAGGGTCAGCGTCCCGGAGAGGGTCAGGCTTCCGTTGTCGGTGTTGAGCGTGAGGTTGTCCAGCACAAACGGGTCCGCAAGCCGCAAGTGCGTCGTTGAGGAACCAAAGCTAAGCGGCTGTTCGTTGAGACTCACACTTTGGAAAGTGACGGGGGCACTGGTGGTCAAGACCGTTTGCTCCAGCAGGCTCAGGATGGAAGCCTCATCGCTTGTGAACGTTCCCGCGCTGAGGTCAAGGGTCTCGGATACCGACACGGTGCTGCCACTCACATCAAGGGTTCCACCCGTTCCTAGGGCAAGACCATCGGCAAACGTCAGCGTTCCTGCCGTGGAGGTGAGTGCCCCGGCGTCCAGTTGCAAGGGGCTTTCCAGCGTCAGGTCGGCACTCCCCGTGTCCAGTTGCGAGGCTGCGTTTTCCAGAACCAGCGGGTTCGGAAGCGTCAGGCCGCTGCTCTCCTCGCCAAGCTGGAGCGCGTGACCGTTGAGCGNGAGCGCACCGAGCGTGAAGGGGGAAGTGCTGGAAACTTCTGTGTCGCCCTCCAGTGTGAGTCTGGTCGCGTTGTCCGTGACAAAGTTGGCCCACTCAACAGTGGCTCCCTGCGATTCAATGGTCCCTCCAGAGAGGTCGAGCGCATGGTCATTGAGGTTGAAAGAGGTGGTGTTGTCCAACACCAGCCTTCCGGAAACCGCGAGGCGGCCCTGCAATTCCAAAATGGCACCCCCCACGTCGAGTCGGCCTGTGTCTGTGACGCTGCCTCCGGAGTTCAGGCGCAGGGTGGCGTTGTCGCTGTCGAGCGATTCGTTGTCCGCGATCGACAGGCTTCCTCGCACGACCAGTTCGGTCACCGACGTTTCCAAGCTCAGGGCATGGCCGTTGAGCCGCAAATCCGGCAGGTTGAACTCGCCGTTGCGGGCAAGAGTCGCATCTCCCTGCAACTCCAAGGCAGAGGCGTTGTCCAGTTGGAACTCCCCGGAACCCAGCGACAAATCGCCCGACAACTGGAGGGCGGTTGCACTGAGGGCCAGCGAAAGGTTATCGGCATTTGCGCCACCTTCCAAAATCAGGGTTCCGTTATTAACCTGTAGGGCGCTGTTGGCGGTCAGCGGATGCGTAAAGCTAAGGACTCCCTGAGTGAGCGAGAGTTTCCCCTCGTCCAGCGGAGTGGTTCCAGAAACGCTCAGGTTCAGGTTTTCCGCACTCAGCGCATGGCCATTGAGCTGGAGGGACACCGTAGCAAAAGTCACGTTGTCGCTCCTTGAGAGTTCGGCGGGGGAATGCAGGGCCAGGGTGGTGGCGTTGTCGGAGGTCAGGCCATCCAGCGACTGACGACCTCCCAGTTCCAGCCTCCCTCCGGAGAGGTCGAGGATCTGGTCCGCAAGATTCAGGTCGGCATTTTCCAAGCGCAAGGTTCCGGGCACGAGCAGGTCGGCTTGCAAGTCCAGACTGGCGTTGTCGAGCAACAGCCCTCCGGAAACTGTCATTGGGCTGGAAGCGGAGGCATTCGGGGTCACGCTCAGGCTAGCGTTGTCCTGCACCCACACCGTTCCTGCGGAACCGACCGTGCCCCCGGCAACGGTGGCACTGCCGCCAAGCAGAGTGAAGGAACCATTGTCAATCAGGATGCCGCCATTGAGTTCCACCACACCGCCGGAGGAGTCAAGGGATGCGTTGTCTTTCAGGGTGATGGTGCCCGTGATCGTCAAGCTGGCGTGGTTGGTGCCGATGCCGATGCCTCGACTCAGGCTGGCGTTGTTCCCGCCCCAGTCACTCGTGCTGGCATTGTCTCCAAACGCACTGGCATTGTCCGCCCCCACAAAGGCAAAGCCCATCGCCTGAGCTTCCGCGCTGGCTTGCAGTTGCACGTCGCTGTTGAGCGTCAGATGCGTAGTGTTGTCGCTGAGCAGCAAGCCCCAGCCGTCCGCAAGATAGGAGCCAAAGGCCACCGCGCCGCCCACCGCCCATTCTGCGTTTCCAGTCAGTTGCAGGGTCGCGCCTGTGGTGGTGAGCGTCCCCCCGTTGTTGTGCAGACGCTTGGAGAGTTGCAGGACGCTGTCGCTCAGGTCGAGTTCCGCAGTGTCTTCCAAAGTGGCTCCTGCGGCCAGATGGAGCGTGCCGCCTCCGAACACCACACGCATGTCCTCAAACTGTTGGGTTTCGGTGAAGGTCACGTCCGCGCCTTGCGCCAAGAAAACCCCCGTGCGTCCTCCGGCGTCAATGGAAGTGTTGTCCGGAGAATCCTCCTCGGGTTCCTCTTCCGGAACCGTCCCTCCAGTGGTGTTGTCCGGAACGTCCTCATCCTCGTCCTCGTCCGGTCCTGAACACACGCCCTCCTCGTCACAAACGAGGGGGCGCTGGTAGGCATAAGTCACCAATTCCAGNTAGGTGCTGGTGGACGCCTCCTGCCCATAGGCGCAAGTGCCGATATGGTTGGTGGCCCCCTCGCAGACCGTGACGCGCAGGATGCCTGCATCGGTGTCCTGATAATCGCTCATCACCGCTTGAATGCGCCCATAACCTCCAAGCGACTGTTCGGGATCAGTAAGGTCGGTGTATTCCGGGTTTTCCAGAGTTCGGGAGTCTCCGGCGAGGTATTCCCAATGGGAACTCAGGTTGGCAAAGGTTCCATCGTCACTGACCCGCACCGTCCAACGCAACGTGCCATCGACCAGACGCTCCCCACTGAGGGATTCAATCACAGGGTCCAGTTGTACGGTGGTGGTGGCACTGTTCAGAGTGGTTTCTTCCTGATTGCTCAAGCCCCTGGCGGTCAGTTCCATCTCGGTGGAGCCGAGCGAGAGCGTGAAGCCGTTGGGCAAAACCAACCCCAAGCTCACCGGAACGTCACTGGTGAGGGTGACATCTCCCGTCAGCTTGAGATCGGTTTCATTGTCGGTGGTGAGGTCGGTCAAATCCAAATTGCTGCCGAGCTCCAAGCCGCCTCCGGAAAGGTCGAGGGCGTTGCCATTGAGTTGCAGGTCAAAGTCTCCGGTCAGGCTCAACAGCCCCGGCACCGCCAGTGGCACTTGCAGGTTCAGGGTGGAGTCCTGCAGGATCAATCCTGCGTTTTGCTCCGGGGAAAAAGTGGATTCCGCTCCAAAAGTGATGATGCCGCCGCTGGAAACGATCCTGCTGGAAAGCACGTTGACCGGGCCATTGAAGGTCAGGTCCGCCTCACCGGAGTTGAGTCCGTTTGCCCCAGGATAGTTGANGGTGAGGCTCTCGCTGATGGTCAAGTCAGTCGTTGCGGAACCCAACAGCAAGCGGTGCGCTCCCAACTCCACCGTCTTGAGCGTGAGGGGTTGAGCGCTGGTGATGCTCGCATCGGCATTGAGGGCCAGCACGCTGGATTCGTCAAACGTCAGCCCGTCAAGCGTCAGCGCACCGCTGACCTCCAAGCGTCCTCCGGAGAGGTCAAGCGTGTTGCCGTTGAGCGTGAAGGTGGTGTTGTGGTTCGTGCCCAGCGTTCCGGTGGCGGCTAGGTTCGCCTCCAACTCCAAGATGCTGCCCATCAAGATCAGCCTGCCACTCGGCCCAACCGTGCTGGCACTGCCCAGCACCACCGTNCCGCCCTCNGCCCCCACGCTGCCTGCCGTAAGCGTCAAGCCCCCGGAGAGCGTGAGCGTGGCAGTTCCGGCGTTGAGGCTGGAGTCAGCATCGTCCACGATGAGCGGGTCCGTGAGCACCAGATCACTGCTGACGGAACCCAGCGTGAGGACATTTCCGTCCAGCATGAGCGACTGAAAGGCCAGCGGAGTCGCGCTCGTCAGCGTGGCGCGGTCGGCCAGTTGCAGCGTGACGGTGTCGGCGCTGACCGTGCCACCAGTCTGGGTGAGAGTGCCGCTCAGCGTCAGGGTGCTGCTGCCCAGCGTGAAGCTGCCCCCACTGAGCGTCGCGCCGCCTTGGAGCGTGACCGGGAGGTTGTCGGCAACGGAAAAATCCCCACTGTTGAGCAGGGGTGTTGTCAAGGTGAGGGACGACGCGCCTGCGCCTGTGACCACTGCCAGCGTTCCCGCATTGCTGACGGCGCCTTGCAACTCTGCCGCCCCCGTGATTTGCAAGCTGCCGCCCGCCTGCGTTTCCAGACTGCCCTCAAGCGGACCTCCGGAGCCCTCCCACGACACTGTGGTTCCGGCGTTGACAATGTAGTTGAGCGTCAGGTCCGTGCCGCAGTCCTCGCTTTGCGTGCTGCCCTCGTATTCACCGTAAATGGCAGGGTCGGTGAGCGCTCCGTTGGTCGTGGAGACACAGGTGNTGGGCACCGCCTGCAAGATCGCAAAACCCACGACCCCAGCCAAGACGGCGACAATTCCCAAAACACGAGGNGTCANCAAGACCCGCCAACGCAACATAATTCTAACGTCTCCCAATCAAGGATTGGCTGAATCCGTGCACCGGTTCAGCCGTCATTTCCAATAAAAAACTCACCCCGTTACGGCCCGGTGCGGACACAGCGCACATAGGAGTTATAGGAGTTAGGAACGTTGCTCACGAAACCGTAGTCGAAGACCACGCTCCCAGCGTAGGACGTGCTCACATCGGACGTGGATGACCAATAGTTCGACGACTGCGTATTCAGGAAATAGGCTATGTCGATGGCGGGCGAGAATCCGGTGTCCACCAGGGTGAACAACTGATCCTTGCTGGGCAGCCACCAATCGCTGTATCCGGCAAGAGAAAGGCTGGAGCAATAAGCCGCCGCGTCAGACCAGTCCCGTCCAACCCCATCATCCTGCTGCTGCCACGTCAGGTGGTGCTGGTTGTCGGTGACGGTGCCGTTGCCGTTGTCCGTGTAGCGGGAACTGACGTTGTCCCTCGCAACCCGGAACAGTTCCAGATTGTTAGACGGATCGTCCACATCCGACGCATTGCTGCGCCAGTTGCTGATGCGCACCGAAAGGTTGTCGCTGGCCGCTTGATTGGACGAGGCGTTGTCGATGAGCCAGCGACTCCAGACGGGATAGCCCGCGCCGCCGAGGGTGCGGTACTCACCTGCAGTGATGTCCCCTTGCTCCACCCACGAACTCCAACCGGAGTAGTTGTTGTTGAGCCAGTCCGCGCCGCTGGCGGTGTTCAGGTAGAGGTGGTGATCGCCATGCAGGGCGGAAACGGAATAATCCCCGTTAGAGCCATTGTCCACGCTCACGTTGTCCCACACCCTGATTTCATACGCGATCAAACTGGAGCAGTTGTCGTTGGAGTAGAGGTACGTCTCATCCGACACCGACCCGTTGTCCACCACCATGGCCTTGCGGATCGCCTGCATGTCCGAGGGGCCGGAACTCCCCCAGTCCTGCGACACGCAGTACGAGGCGTAGGTGCCAGTAAGGTTTCCAAGGGTGTCGGATTCGTTGTCAAGGGTGCCGTATTCCACCATCACCTGACTGCTGAAGGGGGGGTATGATGAGGAGGAGGAGTGTTCTTCGCAAAGCGGCAGCGGATAGACCCCCTCTGAAGAAGGTCCGAACAGGTCGCACTCAAAGGAATCCGGATACGTCATGTTGTCCTGATACCACTTATCCGGTCCCTTCATGCTGTATTGCAGGGTTCCATTGTCTGAGTGCTTGAATAAGGTGCCGATCTTAAATCCGGGCTCAGGCAGGGTTCCATTGGGAGCATCCCACTCACAGCCAAGGATTTCATAGGCCATATTGGCCTCCCAATTGGAGATCCCGCAAAAGTATGTATCGTTATCGGACGTCATGTCGCTGACATACGAGTAATCGGGGGAGGATAGCGTTACGGAGTTGACCGTGATTTCCATCCGGGTTGCCGTAACGTTGTCCGAGGTCGACTCATCCCAAACCGAAGCCTCACCATCTTCACTGACTGTCCCTCGAATCACCCATGTTTGTCGGGCTTCCTCCGATCCCGAACAGGTGGCGTTATCCTGTAAATCTTCATGGGTGAAGGAGATCTGCCCTCCACTCAGTTCCATAGTTTGCCGTCTGTTCTGTGCAGCATTGCACTGCATCCATGAGCCATCAAATCGGGTAGAGCAGCTTGCTCCATCACACAGGATCGGTTGCAAGTAGGCTCCGGCAACCAACTCAAGGTCCACGCTGGTGGAGCCGTCCTGCCCGTGGACGCAGCTTCCGGTGTGGTTNGTGTAGTTGGACTCGCAGATGGTCACGCGCAGCATCCCGGCGTCGCTGTCCTGGTAGCCGTGCATGATCGAGGAAATCAGCCCGACCCCCACGTCACTGCGCGAACTGGAGTTGTCGGACACATAGGTCGAGTTGTCGAACGTCCGCGTTTCCCCCGTTTCCGGATCCTGATACGTCCACACTGCGACCAAGGTGTCGAAGGGATCGTCGTCGCTGACCAAGACGGTCCACTTGAGTTCATCGTCGCCCACGCGCTCCCCGCTGATGCTCTCGACCACCGGGTTCGTGTTGACCGTGGTCTCCGATTCAGTCGGACCCGTCACATAGGTCTTGAAGCTGACCGTGACTCCAATCTCCAAATCGTTGGAGACGCGCACCTGCAGGTTCTGGACGCTGATCAGGTCCGGGGCAGTGTAGGTGGTAGCGAGGTCCGGGTAGCTGGAGTTGTCCGCCGCATGAGAGCCTTTCTCCGGACTGAAGCTGCCGCCCTCGGCTGCGCTGATCGGCAGCGAGGTGTCGGCGTCCACCGAACGGAAGCGGTACTGGAGGGGTTGCAGGTCGCTGTTCGTGACCGCCACGGAGATCGAGGCGTTGTCCGTCTTCTCCAGCTGGAAGGGTCGGTTGATGCGCGTGATGCGTGGCACGCTCAGCTCACGATCGTCCAGCAGCGGCGTCAGCCGCAACGCGAGCGCGTTGGTCCCGGAGGTGACGGTGTGCTGCGTCTCACCACGGAAGATTTCGAGGTGGCTCTGGTTCTCGACCGCCACCGAGCCGTTGTCGCAGTTCGTGCACTTGTAGGCGTGCCCCGTGATGGTGTAGTCGAAGCTCACGATCAGGTTGTTGAGCGTCCCCGTCCAGCGGCCCGTCGCGTTGTCCCGCGCGAGCGCGAAGCCCGAGACGACCTCACGGTTGTCGAAGTTGCGCGTGAGGTCGAGCGTGAGTGTGCTGATCTCATCAAAGGTTCCGAGGAAGCGCTCGGCACGGGACTCCCCGCCGAGGCTGACCCTAAAGTCCACCGCCTCCGGAGTGCTGTCCGCTAGGCTCTTCTGCTCCTCCTGCACGGCGCAGCCCCACGCCAGCAGCAGGGCCAGCGTTGCCATCAGCAGGCTGGCAAGGACGGTTTTGGTGTTGTGGTGTGTTGCTGTTCTCATCGGAACCTTTTGGGTCCGGGTTTACAAAAGATGCTCATCCATTCAAAATCATCAACCGTGATTGCTCTTGAAACCAAGTCTGAAGACGGGTAGGCTGAGAGCCATTGGGAACCCTCTTCAAATCCTAAAACGCCCACTGAGGAACAGGTCATGCCCTTGTATCAAAGTGTCACCGTGGCCGAATCCCGGCAGGTGGTGTTGGAAAATCTGCCCTACGCTCCCGGTGAGCGTGTGGACGTTGTGGTGCTGCCCCAAAATCCTGAACGCGCGGCGGTGGAGTTGCAGCAGTTCTTCNAGCGCCTCCAAGCCCGCCCCGTCTCGGCGACGATCACCGAAAACACGATCACGGAAGAAATCCGGAACCACCGGGGCGGACGGTGATCCGGGTGGTGCTCGACACCAACGTCCTCATTTCCGCCGCCCTGAAGGGGGGCCTTCCCCAAGCGGTGGTGCGCTATGTGACGCAGGCTCCAGACTGCGAGTGGGTGGCCTCGCCTTCCATTCTCCGCGAGTACCGGGAGGTGCTGGCCCGACCCAAGTTTCACCTGACTCCCGGTGAAATCCTCACTTGGCACACTCTGTTGGAGCGGGTCACCACCTTGGTGGTCCCCGACCAGACGATTCCGTGGAAGCGCGATCCCAAGGACGCCCGGTTCTTGGAATGCGCCTTGGCGGCCTCCGCAGATTATCTGGTTTCCGGAGACCAAGACCTCCATGCCGCCCATTCTCAAATCGCTACTCAAATCCTCTCTCCCCAAGCGTTTCACCAACAAGTGGTCCAGAAACAGTAGGTTGGGCAGAGCGTAGCGTGCCCAACGCACCGGATGCAGGGTGTCGGGCAAGCCTGCGGGTTTGCTCCGTTTTTGAAAGTGCAGTAGCATAAAGCGGTCACTCTTTGCAACCCACTCTGGGACGGCGTTTGTTGGTTAACTGAAAGTTGAATCTGGCCTTAACTATTGCAAATAGATTTGGCCTGATACGAAGTCCTCATCCAGACTGTTTCCTGATTGATCAACCAGGGTTGGACTGGATTTAACACGTATCCTGTGTTGGTAGTATTCAGGATCCTGCCCAGTGTCAAAAACCCACGTCCGATTGAACACTGTGCTGCCGACCGTCACATTGTCCCCCCACCCCTGTGGTGATCCGGTCCAGCGATAACACTGTGACTCGTTTGAGGTCCGGTAGTACTGGACATCAAAGTTTTCACAACTCTCGGTTCCTGAATAACTATAGTAGGATCCGTTTTGTGAAATCGTCACCGGCCTGTTGAAGGTCACGAAGACTTTTTTCGCTCTATAGCGTTGAACGTAGCTATAAGACGTCGACTCCGGATCTCCTGAAGGTCCAATACGTACCACCCGCAATGGACTTGTCGTGGAACTCGAAGTCAGGTTGTCCAACACGTCACCAAAGGACAGAGTGCTGCTATTATCTGAGAAGACCGGCATGATAAACTCACTGGCGTTGTCTTCCCCATGGAGGTCATCCCTATACCAGTTATAACCATTGGTTGAAGTCATGGCAGTCTTGTTATCGTAGGCATAGAAACTTCCACCTCCAGATACCAACAATTGTGCACTGGGGTTTTCAACTGAGCTTGGGATCACTGTACCATTGTCAGTCGTATAGCCCTCTTGCGTATAGCTAAACGTNTCCTGCTGCCACGAGGAACCGTCCGTCGAGGTCCAGATCTCGNTGACTTCCTGGCACTCGTCATAAACATCTTCGTAACCCAGATAATTTCCATTTGCATCATAATTACACCAACGCAAATTTTCTGACGGAATGACGTTTCGCCCTAATCTGTTACTCCAATTAGAGTAAGATCTTGTAGATCCACTTCCGGAGCTGTGCGCAAGAGCGACATATTTCCCGCTTCCATAGGAAAGTCCGGTCACCGGCAAGGCCTCGTTGAATGAACCCGTGTAGCTCCAGGTGACACCGTCACTGGAACTGATCACAACGGATCCATCCGTGGCAAGGAACTCGCTGTTTCCATAGGTCATGGCAGTCGGAATGATCGGCCCCACTCCTCCACTCGGCAGGTTGACCTCAACCTCATCGTTTCCAAGGGTCCAGGCCGCTCCATCATCTGAAACAAGTGTCTGCATCAGGTCATCAACATAGACATTGTTCCAACTGTTCAGTGCAGGGATGTACATGTACTTCATTCCGCCTTTTGCTGCAGCCACTGCAACGTAGCGTCCCCCTCCATAGGAGAGATGACTGATGCCATCAAGATTCTGGTCAAGCAATCCGGGGTCAATGCTTCCCCAGTAACCCCAGCTTAGGCCATCCTCGGAACTGCCCACTGCGGTGAGCGTGTCCTGTCCCGATTCCACGGTGGAATCAAGCACAGCAAGGTAACGGTTGTTGCCAAACACAATCTGTTCCGGCATCAGCAGTTCCTTGGTGGTGTAATCCAGAGAAACCTTGACGTTGTCATTCATGGAAGACCAAGTCAGGCCGTCATCACTGGATTGCTGGGCCTGCATCTGGTCATGAGTGCTGTTACTGCACTCTTCCCAGTATCCCCAACTTCCTGTTGAAGGATGTTGACAGTAGGCATTGTTGCCTTCACGAAGATCGATATGGATCAATTTTCCAAAGGCAGAGAGCAGCTTGCTCACATTGTCAGTTGGCATCTGCGCTGAATCGATCAAATCCCACGTCAACCCATCCGTGCTCTGAATCAGGGTTGCAGAGACATTGTCGTTGTTTGACTTCATTCCAATAAATTTTCCATTATGGAAAACCATCGCGTCCGGAATCACGGTCACATTATCAACATGGGTGCCGTTATCCACCGGGAAGGTCACATTCGGATTCCCGTTTTGCGGGGTCCAGCTTGATCCATTGTCTGAAACAAGGGTCTGCATCTGGTCATAGGNCTGGCACTCGTCATAAGCGTCATCGTAACCAAGGTAGTTCCCCTGAAAGTCTCGGCTGCACCACCACTTGTTTGAAACATAGCTACTTTGTGAGTTACTCCAATAAGAGTACGAACGGTAGTATGCATTAGGGTTGGTGTTATGATTTGCCGCCACCGCCAGAAACTTCCCATTGCCATANAGCCAATGATTTATATTACCAAGTGTCACGTTATCCAAGGTGTCGTCAGATGTATCGGATGTGCCATTGTCATTTGGCACGTCCCACGTGAAAGTCCCATTGTCCCGATCTCCTCCGGAAATGATCCCCAACTCACTCCAGTTGATTCCATCACTGGATTTGACAACTGGGGTTTCCCCAGAAACATTATCCGTAACAGCAACAAAGTGGCTGCCGTCGAAGACGACATCGAGCGGAATCACGGTGATGTTGTCAGGAGGACCAGAACCGTTATCCACGACGATGGTTATGCTCCTTGTACCAAGATTCCAGTTCACTCCATCCGAGGAAACAATCGTTTGGGATCTGGCAGGGGAGTTTCCACTACAGGATCCCCATTGACCCCAGTAGTTATTTGACCCCCCGTAGCACCAGTTGTTTAACTGCCCCTCCATTGCCGCAACCCCAAGATAGGTGCCGTTGCCGTAGGCCAGATGAGTGAGAGGGTTGAGTTCCTCAGTGATGGTGTAAGAGCCGCTTCCATTATCAAACGTGGTGACAAAGGTTAAGTTGTCCGGGATTTCGCCGATGTGACTCCACCCCGAGCCGCTCTGCTCATAGATCAAACTGGCATTGTCACCGCGGCCTGAAGAAGTTGTATCCACCGCCAGAACACGGTTGCCGTCATAAAGAACAGCCGTCGGCATCGGAGTGATCTCAGGAGTTTGACGGAGTTCAATCACCGAATTTTCAGGTCCTTCCTTCCAGGTCAGGCCGTCTCCGGAATAATAAATTTGGGACTGGAACGCCTCGTATACAGGAATATATTGGTTCCCCACTTCAGGAGCATATTCATTCTGAACTCCAGCGGCCGATGCATCCATGGTCAAAAACCTTGGAATCCTGTTGTTTTCCGCCACAAGAGTTCCTCCCGAGCTGCAATTTACTCCGTCGCAGAGGATCGGTTGCTGATAGGCATAGGCAATCAGTTCCATCGAGACAGTGGTCGAACCCTCGGCCCCATTCACACAGGTACCCGCATGACCCGGCATGTCCTCACAGACGGTGACCCGGAGAATCCCGTCATCGCTGTCACGGTATCCCTGCATCACTGTTTGAATGTGTCCTAATCCCACATTGGCCCTGTTTTCATCGGTCAGTTCCGTGTAGACCGATGAATCAAAGATTCGCATTCCGCCTCCGATGTACTCCCAATGGGCCACCATCCGGCTGAAGTTCTCATCGTCACTGACCAACAAGGTCCACTGCAGACTTGAATCACCTGTTCGTTCGGCACTGATGCTTTCAATCACCGGATTCGTGTCAACGATGCTTTGTGAATCAATCGGGCCCGTGATGTAAGTGTTGAATGTTGAAGACACTCCGATTTCCAAATCGTTCGACACCCGCACCTGAAGATGCTGGACACTGATATTGTCGGGCGCAGTGTAAGTGGTGGCGATCTCGGAATAACCGGAGCCATTGTCGCTCTGGGTCCCTGTTGCAGGATTGAAGGCACCTCCCAACGATCCACTGAGCGGCACACCAGTTTGTTCGTCAATGGATCGAAAACGGTAGTGAACCGGTTCCTGATCGCTGTTTGTGACAGAAATCCGGATGGAGTCACTCGTGTTCTTTTCCATCTGGAATGGACGGTTGATTTTTGTGATTCTCGGTATGCTCAACTCTCGTTCATCCAGCATCGGGGCCATGCGAAGAGCAAGAGAGATGTTGTCGGAATCAATGACTGTTATCGTTGAACCCCGGAAGATCTCAACCAAACTTCCATTGTCGGCAGTCTTGTAGGCATGACCGGTGATGGAGTACTCAAAACTGACGATCAAGTTGTTGAGTGTTCCCTNCCAAACACCGTTTTGCCGGGTCAGGGTGAAATCCTCGACAACCCGCCTGCCATCGAATGTTCTGTCAACATCAAGCGCCAACCGCTCAATCTCGTCAAAGGTTCCCAGGAAGCGTTCCGCCCGNGAGGAGCCGCCGAGGCTCACCTGCAGGGCCACCGGCCCCTGAACTGCTGTTTTCCTGTTTTGTTCCTGCTCCGTGGGCAGGGCACAGGCGGCCAAAAACAGCAGGCTCCCCAGGGCTGCTGCGAGAATGTTTGTGAGTGTNGAGTTCATCGTTTTTTTCATGGGAACCTTTTGGGTTCAGGNTTAAAANCCCCGGTGCCACCNCGGCATCCGGGTTGATCAAAAACTTGTGATTCCAAGAATGCGATTGCATTGCATCCTCTCGCTTCCACTCCTAGAGTGGATTACGTCCAGCGCGGGGCGGTTCAACAACTGCCCGGCGCGATTTTCCTCTCGAACACCGAGGTTCCACCAAGGCCCTTGCCGTCGGTGACCCAGACCTTCAAGGTNCCGCTGGTCGTGCTCGCCGAGTAGCCGTAAAGCACGGTTGGATTGGTCGTCTCCGATTCGAATTTGTAGCCGAACCAGCCGAGCTTCGAGAAATACCAGAGGTAGCGCAAGTCCCCCAGCGGACCGTCGTCCTTGACCTCCGCCCAAACCGTGAGGTGGGAGGGGTTGCTGGTATTGATTTCACAGTTGATTTTGGAGATCGTCGGATTGAAGGCAACACTGAAAGTTCCTCCTGACGAGGCTATGACTTCAAAGGCAGTGATGCTGAGATTGTCGCTCACATTCCCGGCTTCGTCCGTCACACTGAGTTTGCAGTCGGAGTAGGTGCCGGGGCTGAGGGAGTTGAACGTGATGGTGTTGTTGTCGGTATGGGCATTGATAATGCTGCTGCTGCAACTCCCGAAATAGCGGATTTTCCCGATTTCCGTGGAACTGAAGATGTAGCTTGGCGAGTCTTCCGCCGTGGGGGTGAGAACGGCCAGCACTTCCTGGAGGACGGGTGCGGTGGTGTCCGTCTTGACTGCAGAAATGGTGAAGGCGGTCACCGCAAGCGGATCGCTGGCTTTTCCGGAACTGGTGGTCACGGTGATGGTGCAGTTGCTGTGGGTTCCCGCAGCCAAGGTATTAAAGAAAATGGTGTTGTTTCCGGAGGTTGCATTATCGGTGTCACTGAAGCAATCCCCGGAATAGCTGATGGTGCCCGCATAGGTCGAGTGGAAGGTGTAGTCCGGAGTGGGGTTGGTGCCGTTGTCCACGGCGGCCACTTCAGTCAAGACGGGCTTCTTGCCCACCACCGCCGTGATCGTGCTGGTGGCGTTGTCATTGGCAGTTTCAATATCGCTCACAACATCCTGCTCCACGACCGTGACGGAGTTGTTGTCCGGAATCGCCTGGAACACGCCCTTGCTGAGGGCGTTTTTGAGGGTTTGTAGCGTGGTGGTGGTGTCCATGCCATACGCATCACTTGTGGTGGGAATCACGTTGGTGTCGGACAGCGAGCGTTTGAGCGCGGTGAAGGCAACGGAATCCAGCGAGACGTTNTCGGACTTCAACCCGTCNTCCTTGAAAACCGTGGCAAGGTTGTTGAGCGCGGTGAGTTGTCCGGACGCACTGCTCGTCAGTTGGCTCGTCACATGCCAGTAGGTCTCCACGGTTTTGGCGACCCGGAGCAGTTGAGCGGGCACTCCGCTGGGGGAGGCAATGTCGGTGTTCCAACCGCCGAGGGCATCGAGTTGGGTTTTGAGAGTGGGCTGAGTGACGACCAGTGTCGTCAGCGGGGTCAGGTTCCAACTGCTCTCGGAACTGGTGGGTGCGGGGGTCATCATCGGCGCGGCAGCCACCGCGACTCCCTTCGAGTTGAGGTAGGTGCCTCCGGTTGAAACAATCACATAGTTGGCATAACCGACACTGAGGGAAAACTGCGCGGAGGAGGAGGACGTGGTGCTGACCTCATCGGCATCCAGTTGGGAATTGCCGGTGGTGCTGCCGCTTACTATCTTGTCCGCGATCACGGTGGCCCCACGGACATAACCTTGCGACAACGTGCCGGAGACTGCGACCGACGAGGAGGACGCTTGGGGAGAGGTGGAACTGATAGTGCCCTCGGCACCACAGCCATAGAGGGTCGCCAGCAGCAACACGCTGGCGGCAAACTGGAGTGCAAACTGGAGTGAGCAGGTGNTCATTGACCCTCCGGAAGGAGAAAAACCTTCGTGCTGCTACGGAAGGGATTCATCTTGAGNAAACTTGCCCTTCTCCAATGCCTTGGAAGCACTTTTGATACAAAGTGAGTGATTTTGCTCAAGAGGTTATCATGGCTCTTGTGGGAATGCCAGCCAAAAACTCTCATTTCCGCCATTTCACAATGGATTTGTCCGGATTTCTGTTCCTTTGGAACAGGGAAAACCAGAAAACAGACTGAGCAAAGGGATGGCATCGTCTCGGCTCAACTGCTCGGACACATCAACGAGGAGCGCGACAGGCTCCCGAAGTGAGTGCTGGCGCTGAAGCCCGAGGCGAACTTCTGCGTCCCGGTGCTGTTGTCCATGAAGGTCGAATTCAACAGCGAGGTCATGTTGTCCATGAAGGTCGCGTTGTCTAGGGTGTCCACCGGGTTGATCGTTGCGTAACTCATGATGGTGTTGTTGTCCACCTGAATGACAAGCACGGGTTGGGGATCACTGGCCAAAGGCGTGAATCCGGCTTTGAGGTTGTAGGGACCATAGGTGAGGTTGTCGCTGAGTCCGGGACCGCTCAGAGTGAGGGTGACGTTGCGGGCGGTGGGGCTGCCACCGTCCTTGCCGAACTCCTCGAAATACACCAGATAGGTGCCGCCCTCGACCTTGCCGCTGTCGGTGGCCCAGACCTGAGTTTCCGGAGTCCCCGCCGTGGTGCTGTCGCCAATGTGCACCTGTTTGTAAAGATCGGCGGTGCCGGTCAGGTTCTTCTCTCCGGGAGGGCAGAAGCTGATGTGGTACTGGGTGCCCGGACTGAACCCTGCTGCCGAGGCATTGTCGGTGTACCGCCAACTGGGGTAGTAGTAGGTGTGCAGGTCCAGATCCCCGGCCGATTCCCAGTTCAAGTTCAGGCACATGGTGCTGTTGTCAAGGCAGGAGTCGTAACTCGCCGTCGCGTTGTCGAGTGTGGTGGAGGTGCCGTCCACGGTTGAGATCACCTGAATGGAGTTGCTGCCATGCGCAAGGCCGAGTTGGTTGCTGGTGGACGTTTGGTGAACAAATCCGTAACAGCGGTCGGTGTCATCACCGGACATGCAGGAGTCGGTGCCCAGGCAGAACTTGTAGCAGTAGGAGGTGTTGTCCGAGTCGCTGCTCACGTTGTCCACCAGCGAGAGATTGACGGAGGGCGTGATGGTGGTTTCGGTGCCACCCACGCGCTTGACGGTGAGCGTGGCGATCAGCTGCGAGACGTTGTCGGCCTTACTCGCAGGCACGTTGAGCCGCAGGTATCCGGAAACCTCGGCGGTGCGGCGCGTGCCGTTGTCGTTGACAACGGTGAGGTTGTCAATGCTCAGCCAGGAGGAGTTGATCATCTCCGGGGTGATTTGGACCGCGTAGGTCCGCTCGCCGCTCACCACGTTGGTTTCACTGATGACGAAGGTTTCCTGAAGCGTCTTGAAGCCCGGCAGTGCAATGGTGGTGGTCAGGGAGGTGCCACGAGGATCATAGGAGACGTTGTCCACCACGAGGTGGTAGGTCTTGTTGTCGCTGCTGAAGTAGCTGCTCGTGTTGTTGTCGCTGGGAAAAACGTAGGTGGTGACATTGTCCGGAAAGCCGGAGGACTGCACGGTGCCCTGCTGCGAGGTTTTGTTGTCGTAGTAGGCGGCGTTCCCCCGGTAAGGTCCGTTGCCATACTTGTCGGTGAGCTGGAGCCGGAGCTTGGCGTAGAGCGTTTCGTAAACCGTGACGATGATCGTGCTGGCGTAGTTTTCTGTGGAGATGGTGAAGGTGTCCGTCTCACCTGTCGCGTCTGGAACGGTGGAGGTGGTGCTGGCCTTGTAGAGGTACACGCAGAGCTTGAGCGTGGTGCCCAAGGGGACGGAGGTGAAGGTGGCCGTGGGAGTGCCCCCCAACGTGACCGCCACCGTTCCCAAACTCCCGGTGTTGCCGGGGCTTCCGGAGCAGGATGCCGTCGGAAGCAGCTCGACCGTGGCGCGATTGGACGAGTTGTCCGCAATCCGCGACGCCTGCCGCATCAGGACCGGAGAATGTGTGTCCGACGCCAACCGTAAACTCACCGTGGCGGTGCCTTCGGATTCTGGCGACAAGTCCCCGCAACCCACAACCGTCCACGCCAGCAACAGGGCCAGCAGGAGCAGTCTGAAGGGGAAGCGGTGTCCGAAACTCATGACATCTCCTGAGACGGCCTCCCCAAAGGAGGCCAGTGATGGAAATTACTCTTTCTTTACACGGTACTCTCTAAAACAAAGGTTCCTTGCTCAACTACTGATGCGATCTACAACCAATCGCTGACAATCACCGCAGAGTCGCAGAGAGAGCGGAGAAAAGAGTTTATAAACCACCCTCTGCGTCCTTTGTGTCTCTGCGATGAATCAAAATCTGGCTCTGGTTCAGGTATATTGCGAGATCTTCAACTACTGAAAATTCAACTGCAACTGGATATTGGTTTCCAAGGTCGCAGGAGGGGCTTGCGGCGTTTCGGTCACCACTTCTTCCAACAAATCCAGCAACTCGTCCGCGTTGGCCTCGTCAAACATGGCACCGGAATCCTCAGCTCCTGTACGGCGTTGCTCGGCGATGGCCTCCGTGGTCAGCAAATTGCCAAATTTCACATCCTCGAAACCCTCCGTGCCCTCGGATTCGAGAATCTGCGCGCGCTCGTCCGCACCCACTTCCTCCGGATTGGTGGGGGCAAATCCTCCCTGCACTCGAGAGACCGTGTTGGCCGGCACCGTGACTTCATAATCAGGCATATCCGCAGCCGCTACGCCAACCGCGCCTTCCAAGGTGAGGACATTGGTCACGTCTCCAGCGGTGGCCACCACGAAATCGGTTCCCCGCACCGCGACAATCGCAGAAACGGTGCGGACCTGAAACCGCGCCATGCGCCTGCGGGGGCCGGATTTCTTTTGGCCGGAACCAATTTTGACCCAAAACCCCGCTTTTTGCTCGCCTTGCCGGGCTTTCCGCTCTGCGAGGAATTCCTGAAGTTTCATGGATTTTGCCAGATCTGTTTGAGCTTCGGATTTTTTGGTCACTCCCATGCGTTGCTTCAGTCCGAATTTTTGTGGCTCGCCTGCTTGTGGACGCAGGGTCTTGAGTGCCGTCTGCCGCTCCGCTTCCTCCTCCGGGGCCGGAGCGACCTTGAATTTCCCCTTGCCCGTGAGCAGGGCAATCTTGGTCTGACTGGTGGTGACTCCCCTGAAATGCAGAAAGGCGTTTGAGAACAGTTCCACCACCTCCGCTTCCCCGCGCACTCCAATGATGGCCCGTGTGTTTGGACCTGTGTGCAGACGATCTCCGCGCTGCAAACGGTATCGCTCTCCAACGGAGCTCAGGAACTGGCTCCGACCTTCACGCAGCAGCTTTACCACTCCTTTTTCCAACCACAGAGTGCCACCTTGGGCAAACACGGAGTGACCCAGCACGATCAACAACGCAAGCACGGTGAGCATCCGTCCCATGTCAATAGCTCCACATTATTTGCGCCGCGACCTGATTTTCACTGTAGGCATTCAACGCTTCGCTTGAAGACACATCGATTTGCTTCGCATAGAGGTCCAGCAACAGCGACTCGCTCCAACGGTACTTGACTCCAAAGCTGGAGGTGTTGCGGCGGTTCTGCACCTGAAGTCCAGTGACAGCGTTGGGTTGCAGGTACTTTTGGTTGTAGCTCTGGTATGACAGATGCGGTGTCCAACTGTCCCACGTCATCCGTGCGCTGGCCTTCGTGGTGCTGGAACTCGTGTTGTTGCTGGCATCCTTGAAGGCTCCGGATTTCTGGTCCGCTCCAACCTTTGTGTAAAATCCGCCAAAGCGCATCCGCAACTCCAAATCCGAGGCGGTCACCGTTCCGGCGTTGCCCGCGCTTTGTCCGGTCTGCATATCCAGCTGGATTTTCACAGACGCCACATAGTTTCCGGCAAACGGCACGTCCACTCCCGCGAACAAGAACACGCTCCGAGTGCTGGCCTGAAACTCCCCCAGGGTGCTGGGCTTGGTCGTGTCCGTCCCCTTGAGGCTGAAGACACTCTGGCCCAATCCGGTGGTGAGGTTCGTGCCCCACAAGCGTTGGTGGTCGTACTCCAACGACAGTTTGCGGTAGCCGGTTTCCCGGTGGCTCAAGCTGCGGTCAAGCTGGTGGTCCGCCTTGAGGAGGAACTTGAGCGACAAACCCGCATTGGCCAGCAGTGTGTACCGATACCCGGAGATCAGGATCGCATCAAGCCGCGCCGCAGGTTTTTTTGTGGTCTGCGCGTTTGCTTGCAGCATGTTTTCGCTCTGCGTGTAGCCCAGCACAAAGGCGAGGCTCAACGGGTCAATCTGCTCCTGCTCCTCCTTCATCTCCTGCGTCGTGTAAGTCACGGTGAAGGCTTCCTGTTTCTCGGAGTTCTTTGTTTGCACAAAGACCACAAACTCGTTGTCGCCCGGCTTGAGTTGGTAGGGAACCTCGAACACCTGCCAGTCGGACCCCGGACGTACCATCTGCGCGAAGCCATTGACCTTGACCACCAAAAAGGGTTCAAAGGCGCTCACCTCCACCACAAACACTCCATCCGACTGCTCCACCTTTGTGGAGGACGTTTGCATGATCAGTGTTTCTCCCATCACTTCAGTTGTTTGTTGCGCAAGCAGCCTGTTTTGCAGGCTCCCCATCAGCACCAGCGTGATCACCACCGCAACCCACCTGCGTTGGTTCCGCCAATCACGGTGTCTCCACATCCGCTCACGGGAAGAAGCGGCGCGTTACCTCAGCCGCGGGTGGCCGAGTGAAAATGATGTCCACCCTCCGGTTGGCCCGACGAGCCTCCCGCAGAGCCTGACCCCGTTTTCGGTTTCCGGAGTGGTCCACAAGGGGCACCCTCGGACGGGTCTCTGCATAACCTGCCACGGCAAGTAGGTTGGAGTCAAACCCGGCCTGCTGGATCATGAACACCGCCACGTTGGTCGCCCGTGCGGACCCTAGCTCCCAGTTGTTGGCATACGGACTGTTTGGTCCCATCCGGACATCGTCCGTGTGCCCCTCCACCCGGATGGCATCGCCTTCCAATTCATAGCGATTGCGGATGGTGGTCATGAATTCGTGCAACTCGCCCACCCGGTTCGCAAAGAGCGTTGCCTCTCCGCTGCGGAACAAAAACGCCGAGGGCAGTGTGAGGATGCAGCGCGATTTCGTGGCGTTCAACTCAAAACCCTTAAACTGCCCCTTGTTCTCCCTCAAGAAACGGTGAATTCCGCTGCAGTCCTTCATCTTCAAAGCGCCAACAATGGTGTTCAACTGCTTGTCGGTCTTTCCGGTTTCGGCGTGTTCCAGCTTTTCCCTGAGAATTTCGACGATGAGGGAACGTGTCGCATACAACGGCACCTCCTCCTGCATCACTTCCAGCGCAATCGATCCCTTCTCCGTGTAGGGGTAAATGGTGATCGCTTTTCCGTCTGAAAAGCGATAATCCATGCCTTCCGTGGCGGTGCCTCGTGTTGCCAAGGGAACGGTGGTCTTCACCCCACTGATGGGGTGGATGTGTGCGGTCACGTTAACACTCCCCTCATAGATGTCCCTCCGCTCAATCGCAAAGGACACCTTGGGCAACGGTTCATCATCGGAAATCACCACTTGCCTGGAAATCAAACTACCGCGCTCCACGTTTTCCTCCAAGTTGCCAATCTGCACCACGATGGTCTCGTCCAACTCAAACAGGTCATCGTTGATGAGGCAAAGGGGGAGTTCCCCCACCTGTTCGTCTTTCCTGACCGTCACCGTTTCTCCGCCCAACAAGTAATCGTACTGCATCAGTTCCGGAGGCAAGGCTTGCAGACCCTCATCCGTGCAGAGCGTTGAATCGGTTGGCCCACGACGGGCGCTTCCAGTGAAATGGAGGGGCACATGAATCTCCTCCTCCACCTTGTCGCTGACCACCACCCCGATCCGGCTGACAAGCTGCTGCTCTGAAAGACGCACCTTCACCAGACTTGCTAGAATGAGGCGTTTTTTGTAAAGCGCCATCAGTTCCGGGCCGATGTTTTTTTCCAGTTGCTCGGCAAACTCGGCTTCCATCTCATAGGTCACTCCCAGCATTTGACGGATTTGCCCCAAAGCCTTTGCAGGAAGAAAGGCTTGGAAGCTCGACAACACGGGCTGGGTCACCTTGAACTGCCCCTTGATGCTGACCTGTGGCTTGGTGAACATTGATAGGTACACAAAAAAGCAAAACAACAGGGTGATCAGGTCTGCAAAGGTGATGATCCAGCGGACTTCTGCGCCGCCTCCCACTCCTTTGCGTTTGCCAACAAACATTCAGGCGTCTCCCTCTTGCAACATCCCAGTGCGAGCCTAAGTCAGCTCTCGTATTGTTTGTCGAACTCCTCCCGCTTCTTGGGCAGAAACAAATCCAGCCCCTGCATGAGGGTGTAGGGGGATTCACGCCGTGCAATCCCATGCACGCTCTCCCGGATCATCTCCAACAGCACGAGGTTCGAACCCTTGAGCTGCTTGCGCTTTGAGGCCATCGGAAGAAAAATCAGGTTGGCGAGAATCACCCCGTAAAGCGTTGTCAGCATGGCAATGGACATGGACTGCATCACTGCCCGGACACTTCCGGTTTCCGCCAGCATCAGCACCAGCCCCACGATCGTTCCGACCATCCCAAAGGCTGGAGCCGCCGTGCTCATGAACTCCAGAATCTCAATCTCCTCCTCAGCCCGGTGTTCGTACATCTTGATCTCGGACTGGATGATCTCCTCAATCTGCTCATCCGGAACCTGCTCCCGCACGATCAGGCTCTCGATCCAGCGCCGCATGAAGACATTCTCAATCCCGTTCAAATCCTCGTTCGTGATGCGCTTGCCGTTGAAGCGTTTCTCGCCGAGCTTCCGGGACTGCTCATAAATCTCCTCGGCCTCCAACTCTGCTTTGTCAGCCGCAAACACCTTGAGGATGCTACCAAAGCTGCGGACGGTTTTCTGGAAGGGGAAGGCGATGAAGGTCACGGAGAAGGTTCCTCCAAACACGATGAAGAAGGACTTGATGTCCACAAAACGTGTGAGTTGGTAGATGATCTTGCCCATTAACGTATCCACTTGTTCGCTCCCCTCAAGAATCAACGCGAGGTTGGAGAGTTCAATGGGCCAGAGGATTCCCATCAAAATGAAAATTATCCCCGATATAAAACCGGCGGCGGTGCCGATCTTGTCTGATTTTGGGGCCGTGGCCATACCTACTCCTCCTGATTGGTCGTGGTTGGGATCCGGTTCAACTCATGGTGAACCAACCGCATGAAGAGGCTCCGGTGCAGATCGCGCACCTGCTCGATGCGGGCCAACGCTTCCTGATCTTCTCCAGCTTGGGTTTGCAGTTGCCCCAATTGCTCTTGGTAGAATTGACGGGTCTCTTCGGTGTACTCGCTGAGGATCATCTCCTGAAGCTGAGGTTCGGTTTCGAAAAGCAGGTATTGCACCGAAACTCGTCCCCCGTTGCTGAGACGTGAACGTTCAAACCGCTCCATCACCCTGCCGAGCAGGGCATGATCCACTTCCAAACGCTCATGCAACTGGCCAAAGGTCACGCCCTTGTCCTGAAGTTCCTGCAAGGCGATGCTGACCTGTGCCCGCTTGTCCGGATGCTTCTCCTGCAAGGCTTCGGCACTCGCAAGAATCTGCTGCCACCTCTCGGTCTCAACCTGTCCGGAGAGTTCCCCGATGCGCCCGAGGGCATCAAACTGCTGCTCCAGTGTTTTTGCTGTTTCTGCCAGTTTTTCTGACAATTCCTGAAGCTTTTTCTCTGAGATGGCAACGCTGCGCATCTGATGCAGCACCACAAACGCTTCCTCTGGAGGCAGAGCTTTGAGAACGTCTGACGCATCAACGAGGTCAATCTGGCTGAGAACCACCGCCCGGTCCTTCGAGGGCAAGGTTTTGATCAGGTTGATGCGGTCCGTGGGGGGCAGTGCCTTGAGGAAGCGCAGGTGATCCTCATGTCCCCCTTCCTCAACCACCGCCTCTTCCTCAGTGAGCGGCAAGCCCTCGTCTTCGGTTTCCTCTTCCGATTTCATCGACTCGATGGCTTCGGCAACCTTACCCAAGGCCGGTTGGAGCGGATGCTGCTTTTCCTCTGCGTCGTCCTTGCGGGTACTCCGGGAAACAAAGAAGAAGAACACCAGCACCAGCAGGATCAGAAAACCGAGCAATCCGGCGAAGATCATCTCCTGAATGCTCATCTGCTCCAGGGTGTCCGGCTGGTATTCCGGAATCAGTTTCTCCACGCCAAGCATCTCGTAGCCGTTGGGGAACTTGGCGCTGATTTCAGCAGCCTGCTGAAGCTTGCTGCGGGCATCGGCAGCCTTCCCGACCCGCAGATCATCCCGTGCGGCCACAAGCAGGTTCACATAATCCACCAGTTGCTGGGAGAAATCCGGACGTTGGATCTCCACTTGATCCAGCACCACCGACAACTCAAAGCGGTCTTGGAGGTCCAGCTTGAGGTCGTTGCGGAGGCGCGCCTCGACCGCATCCAAGTCCACCTCCTGCTTGGCGACCACCGTGATCGTCCGGTAGCTGAAGACGACGTTGGCCTCCTCCGGACGAGTCCGGATCTGCACACCGGGAACGACATCGCTGCCGCGCTTCCGCAAATTGGTGTCAATCAGGGCGTGACGCTGTACCGAGACGTCCACATACTCATCCCCCAACATCTTCTGGAGGATACGATGAATCTTCTGCTTGAGTTCCGGTTCAGGACGATTGCGAACCAGATACTCCGCCTGCAAGGTCGTGGCAAAGGCCAGCAACCCTCCCAAACTAAGACTCGCCAGCAAACCCCGGAGGTTTGAAAGGAAAACAGTGAATGGGGTCATCATGCGTTCAGGCCATTCGGGAAAAGGGTCAAATGCGTTTGGAACGCCCCCTCTGGGGGCGTGGGTTGTTCGTGATTTCGCCAGCATGTACTACACCACGCTGGATCGTCAAGTTTTTTGCTAGAGGTTTGTGCGGCTCCAAAAACCGGGCAGTCCTCCGCTTGAGTGTTGGTGCCTGTCCTCAGCAAGATTCACCCTGTCAAGTGTTGTGATTTTGCCAATAGGCAGCGTTTTCCGGTGCGTTTCCCCCGGTTTACAGTTATTGTTCCCGATTTTCAGAGGAACAACACTCAAGCGGGAGACTACCAAATTGCGACTCTTAACGCTAAAATTAGAATTGCTGGTGTTTCCCGGTGCGTTTCTGTGGAGAACGATCTGACGGGCCTGGGTGTGCAGCAGGTTCTCGTCCACGGGTGGTGACTGCCGCTCGAACTCCCACCAGAGCGCCCGCATCCGCCGCAACGTGATCCAGCCGAAAGCCTTGCCGCTTGGAGCCAAGCCCACATCGGCCCATCTCCTCCACGCCTAAATGAAATAGGGGGTGGGGAAAGTTGACCTGCCCGGCCCGCTGTTCGGGGTCTGGTTTGGCCTTGAAGATGCGGGCGTACAACAGGTGGGGCGCAGCAGGCAGGGTTCACACACCTTCACGCGGACGGCACAGACCGTGCGCTTGAGGGCAAACCCCAAGGCTCCCCGCAGCAGGGCCCCCCTTGAAGGTCGGCAGCACGGCACCCTCTGGAAAACTGCCGTGAAACTCAAACCGCGCCCAGCGCATGGCTTTCCCGTTGGGAGGGGGAGGTGGTTTTCTCCAAACAACTGCCCGTCTTCACCGCCAGCGGGCCTCAAGCAGCTTACGCGGTTTTTTGGCAAGGGGCCGCAGGCGGTCGGCAAGGCTATGAAACTCGCGGGAGAAGCCATCTGGAGCCACGGAGTTGCCGGGATTGTCACGGTGAATCTTGCGTCCGGCGTGGGCCACGGTATTGCGCGTGTTGTGGATACGCCAGATTTGATGGGCCAGACGCCGATCCGGAAGCTGCTCCACGGTTTCTCGGAAGAGGTCGCGGCGTTCTGAATCGGTGAGGTTCTCAGACGCCTTCCCGTTGGCGATCAGCACGGTTTCCGAGAGTGCTTCATCGAGCGCGATGTACGCCTGTCCCGCAAGGTGGTGTTCCATCAGCATCTCGGCGAGCTTGAGCAGGATTTCCGGCAGTGTCTTGGCGGTGAGTCGGCGGTGGAAACGCTCCAGCGAATGCGCGAGCATGGCCAGCCAATCCGGACATGGCTCCGGCAGATCGTGGAGGGCGCTTTGCAGTTGTCGAAGCGGCTCTTCAAATTCCAGGAAGAGGTTGGACTGCACCCGCTCGCTGAGCTTGCGGATCGCCTTGGCCCCTGCAGGCCAGTCCGGCTCCAGCATCCCTGCGAGTTCCTCTCCCGCGAATTTCTCCAGAAACAGCCGCGCTGCCTGCGCCACCTGCAACCCCTTCCAGAGATCGTCCAGCACATGCACCGGGGAGGGGGCGTTGTGGTTGAGTTCACCATAAATCAGACGCACCGCCCGCAGGTGAGGCTGGTGGTGGATCGCTCCCCGGAAGCGCAAGGCCACGGTGAGCAGCATGGCCAGCGAACGGAAACCGTGTGTGAAGTCGAACAGCACCTCGTGGGAGTCCGGAATCTTGGCCAGCATCCTGTCGTAGGCCGCCAGTTCGTCAAGCGCGTTGGACTCGTTGATGGCCAAATCCCCGGCATAGGCATGGACCTCCACTCCCCACTGCTCAGCCAGCAAACGCTCCACCTGATGAAGTTGTTCGTCCGTCACTCCCGTAGACATGCCTCCATCGGTGCGCTCCAGAATCGCAGAGGCGAGGTCTAGGTTGGCCTCCTGCACCAGCCGTTCCCAGACTGAGGTGTGAGTGCCGAAGAGCAACACCTGCTTGAGTTGGAACTGCCCGGAGCGCACAATCGCTTCCGCAAAATAATCGGAACACACCTCGCTCCCATCCGGGAAGCGGTAGTTCGCCTGTTCGTAAACTGGACGCTTGGGATCCTTGCCCCGGTTGCCTCCAAGGAAAGAAAGTAGGGTGGTGGGTTTGCTCATCAGGAGGTTTCACCCGATTGGTGTGCAGTTTGATTTGATGGATAAATGCTGAACGCAGGTTGAGCGGAGTCGAAACCAGCCCCGACGGGCTCCCTTTGACTCCGCTCAGGGAGCGTCTGAGGAAAAATCATGATCCGTCAATTTAAAATTTCCAGAGTGCTAGCGAAGTGGTACCCGGCAGGATTCCCGAGCCTCAATCGTTGGTAGTGTATAACGTAATTTCTTTGGTGGCAAGTCCTGCCGTTCTCGTCGCCGCAAGGAGTGGTGCAAGTAAAAGTGAGACTTTCACTCAATCAGTCCGGTGTGTATGGACCTACCGCATCTGGCCCGCCCACCTGATGCTTGTCCTTCATCGTGACCGCATAAACAGGGGTGAGCCGTCCTGGTTTCAAACGTCGGGTGTTATGAAGGCAGCGCCCGCTGGCCTTGAAGTAATGCGGTTGGATGGGTTTTGCAACCCGGTTGGGGAGGGAACTTCTTGCTAAGCGAAGGGGTTGAGCAGTCTGGAGAGGAATCCTCGTTTGCGTTTCACCTTTGCGGCGCCGTAACGGCCCTCACCACCACGCAGCCGGGGGTCGAACAGATCCCTGAGGGCGTCTCCGAACATGTTGAAACTGAAAACGACCATCGTCAGGCAGAGCCCGGGCCAGAGCGCCAGCCAGGGGGCCATCTCCATG
>PBTB01000009.1 GCA_002726945.1 Deltaproteobacteria bacterium
ATCTGCTAGGTGCAGAACCCCCTGAAGGTTTCGTCCGGGCTTCGGCTCGGACGCGGATTGAAACAAGGGGCAGCATCAAAAACACACATCAAACGGAGTTTCGTCCGGGCTTCGGCTCGGACGCGGATTGAAACACATCGACGATCTCACCGACGGAATACGACCACAGGTTTCGTCCGGGCTTCGGCTCGGACGCGGATTGAAACTCGAGCTTGGTGAGTTTCTGCATTTGCTCGGCATGTTTCGTCCGGGCTTCGGCTCGGACGCGGATTGAAACGAATAACAATGTTCCAATCTGCATTTCGGATAGTGTTTCGTCCGGGCTTCGGCTCGGACGCGGATTGAAACCTCCATCATTTGCGAATTACTCATATCAAAATTCGTTTCGTCCGGGCTTCGGCTCGGACGCGGATTGAAACCAGCTTGTGCCAAGGACGCACCACACAGACGAGGTTTCGTCCGGGCTTCGGCTCGGACGCGGATTGAAACAACAGGTTGGTTTGCAAAGAAGATGTTTGACGCGTTTCGTCCGGGCTTCGGCTCGGACGCGGATTGAAACTTTCAAGTTCGTCCATTTCTGTAACAAGCGGCACGTTTCGTCCGGGCTTCGGCTCGGACGCGGATTGAAACGATAACAGAAATGCACATTTCCGCTGGCAAGCTGTTTCGTCCGGGCTTCGGCTCGGACGCGGATTGAAACCCTGCAAGTCCTTTGATCTCCACAGGAAGAACCGGTTTCGTCCGGGCTTCGGCTCGGACGCGGATTGAAACTCTGTTGAGTTGATGATGTAATATTGGGTTCCTGGTTTCGTCCGGGCTTCGGCTCGGACGCGGATTGAAACTCTCAAGACATGCTTCTGATCCATCAAAATGTAAAGTTTCGTCCGGGCTTCGGCTCGGACGCGGATTTGAAACGAGATTTGGTGGAAGAACTGGAGAGATTCTGTTGTTTCGTCCGGGCTTCGGCTCGGACGCGGATTGAAACATAAAATGTCAGAGGATACAGGTATATCAGAGAGGTTTCGTCCGGGCTTCGGCTCGGACGCGGATTGAAACACGAGCGCAGCAGATGGTGCTTGCGGAGATGAATGTTTCGTCCGGGCTTCGGCTCGGACGCGGATTGAAACATTGGCAGACCATCTTCAGTCCAGAAAATCGCTTGTTTCGTCCGGGCTTCGGCTCGGACGCGGATTGAAACATCGCACAACGTGACCAGATCAAACTGATTCAGGTTTCGTCCGGGCTTCGGCTCGGACGCGGATTGAAACGGATCAGTGCTTTCCAGCTTTGCGACTGCGGCACGTTTCGTCCGGGCTTCGGCTCGGACGCGGATTGAAACAGGTGACTGGCACCGGAAATCAGATTGATCTCATGTTTCGTCCGGGCTTCGGCTCGGACGCGGATTGAAACCTGTTGCCAGCCATGTGACTGCACCGTTTCCGGAGTTTCGTCCGGGCTTCGGCTCGCGTAGTCACCCTGTTTAGTGTTGTTCATCTGAAAATCGGGAACAATAACTGTAAACCGGGGAAAACGTACCGGAAAACGCCGTCTCTTTGCAAAATAACAACACTTTAGAGGGTGAATTTTGCTGAGGACAGGCACCAACACTCAAGAGGGGCCTATCCAATGTGGGGACAGCGATTCCAAGGATTTATTTCAGGAAATTGCCTTGAACCCTTTGGCTACAGAGGAAGGGATATTGGGGCTTTTAGGATTAACGATCAGCTTTCGTTCTGCGGGGCTAACCAAAACATCCATATCTTCCATTGGCACAGCTCCGAGGAGGACTTCATCTCCGAGGATAATCGCCCCTGTATAACAGCCTCGATTTTCAAACTTTATTTCAATAGGGCCTACATAGGAGCAAACATGATCATTTCCATCTGCTGTGGTAACATCCCGTTTATATAATTCTTTCAAATTTAACTGATTTGCTATCTGTTCCGGTATGCAAAGATGGAGTGCTCCAGTATCCACTAATGCATCCACCTCCATCTCTCTTAATTCGTCTTGCTTTGGATTTTTTAAAGTGATTTTTGCTTTTACTAAGCCCATGTTGCTCCTTTTTGTAAGTTCTACTGAAAAAAATCACGAAAGCACAAATCATTTTTTCACTTCACCAAAAACGAAGATAAAAAACATTTAAAATAAGATAGTTGAAGGAATGTGGATTGCCGAATTTTTTTCAAAAATTGCATTTCCTTCTCGTGAACACCAAAGTGCAAGGTTTTTGGAGTGATTTGCTTGAAAAGCTTGCACGTTGACTCACTTCAGTGGACGCATTCCAAGAACTATCAATAAATTATATCAGTTACTTGTATCAGGGAAATGTCTCACTTTTACTTGCCCCCTCCCCACCAACAAACACACAAACACAAAGCAGGGGATCCAAACGTTTTTCAGCTTGCGAGCAGGGCGCGAATTTCTTTCTCAGTGGGCATGGAAGGAGCCGTTCCATAACCGGTGACTGATAGCGCCGCTGTCGCAGAACCAAAGCGGACGGCCTCAATCAGCGGTTGCCCTTCGGCCAAAGCTCTTACAAAGCCTCCATTAAAGGCATCGCCCGCCCCTGTTGTTTCAACGACGCGGTCGCCCATGTCAAAAGATGGAATGGACTGCCTCACTTCAGAATTGCACACATAGGCCCCTTTTTCACCAAGTGTGATGATCACGGTTTGGACACCACGTTGCAGTAAACGAATTGCCGCCACTTCCGCCTGTTCCTCCGTTGCTACCGGCATCCCGGTCAGCATGGCAGCCTCTGTCTCGTTGGGGGTGAAGTAATCCGACAGTTGATAAACCGCATCCGGGAGTTCCGCTGCAGGGGCAGGATTGAGGATCGTGGTCACCCCGTTCTGCTTGGCAATCTCCAACCCCCGCTGCATTGTCGGTATTGGAACCTCCAAAGACGCCAAAAAGGCAATGGACTCAACAATTCCCTGCTCTGCCGCATCCATGTCTTCGGGTCTGAGGGCATCTGCTGCGCCAGGCACGACAATGATCGCGTTATCCCCGGTTGCATCATCAACCAGAATCGCTGCAGCTCCCGTGGCCTTTTCAGGAATTCGCCACACATAAGACGAATCAATCCCTTCATCGGCATACATCTTCAGAGCCATCTCACCAAAATCATCCTGTCCAATCTTGGTGATGAAACGGGTTTCTGCTCCTGCCCTGCGAGTGGCCACTGCCTGGTTGGACCCCTTGCCTCCGGGGCCAAACTTGAAGGCGTTGCCAATCAGGGTTTCTCCTTGTCGAGGCATCCGGTCTGAGCGGAAGGTCAAATCCGCAACAAAAATGCCGAGAATCGAAATTGGTTTCGTCATCACTTGCCCTGCCTACAATGATTGTCAATGCTTTGGCTCAAAAAGACTGAACCCGTAAAAGTGCTGGTTCAGTGATGAAAAAGCCGGATGCCAGAAAAAACCATGACCATGCCGTGTTCATTGGCGGCGGCAATCACGGATCCGTCCCGCGTACTGCCTCCGGGCTGCACGACGTACTGCACGCCGCGACGGGCTGCGTGATCAAGGTTGTCCCGGAAGGGGAAAAAGGCATCGGAAGCAATGGCAACTCCACTGAGTTGTCCCAGCCACCCACGGCGGAAATCAGCGGAAATCGGCTCTGGAGTTTCTGTGAAGAACGCCCGCCACGCCTCGCGTTCTGGCGGGGTCATGTCGCCTTCAAGGTAGGCGATGCGGGCATTGGTGCGGTCCACTGCTTTCACCTCCGGACGGAACAGCAATTCCCGGACCTGTGGATGTTGCCGCAGCCACCAGGTGTCCACCTTGCATCCGGCGAGTTTGGTGCAGTCGATACGGCTCTGTTGCCCAGCGCCAATGCCGATCATCTGACCGTCCTTCGCGTAACCCACCGAATTGGATTGTGTGTACTTGAGCGCAATCGCCGCCAACACCAAATCCCGCGCTGCCCCCGAAGGCAGGTCCATTTTTTCTGTGACTCGATGGCCCAGCAGGGTCGCTGCGTTGAGTGATTGGGCGGAACGTTTTTGCCGGAAGACCACGCCGTGCACCTCCCGGAACTCCTCCTTCAACGGGACGTGTGACGGATCGGCTTCAAGCAAAACGTAGCGGCCCTGCTTCTTCGCGCTCAAGATTTCTGCTGCCCCTTTCTCAAATCCGGGAGCAATCAGGCCATCAGAAACCAGCGGTTTGATGATTCCCGCAGTCGTCAAATCCACCGGACGGCTGAGTGCAATGAAATCTCCAAAGGAGGAACGCGGGTCGGCACCACGCGCCCGAACGTAGGCCGAGGCGAGGTCAGTGAGTTCAGTTTCACCCACTTCGTAAGTCGCCCGCAACGATTCATCCAGCGGAACTCCGAGGGCGGCACCGGCGGGGCTGACGTGCTTGAAGGAGGCCGCAGCAGGGAGGTCGAGCGCGGTGTCAAGTTCCCGGACCAATGCCCAGGCGTTGAGCGCGTCCAGCAGGTTGATGTAGCCCGGTTGCCCGTTGACAATGCGGAAAGGAAGTAGCCGGCCCTCCATACTGAGAATGGCAGCGGGTTGCTGGTCCGGATTGCAGCCGTACTTGAGATCGAACTGCGGAAGGTAGGTGCGGGTGACCGTCATGCTCCCAGCATAGCAAAGCAGGCGGGAGAGCCAAGACGCTTCCATGCTTGCGGTAAGTTTTGCTGTCCGCGGACGGAAAAAATCCGTGGCTTCAGTCCCACTTGGGAATTTGATTGGAAAAGGCGGCTTTGGGCTGGATGGGCGTGGCAGATTTTTTCGTGGAACGTTTTGTTGTTTTGGCCAAGACTTTGGCCTTGGGCTGGATGCTGGAAGTCGACCTTGCTTTTTGCGCTTCCAATTTGGATTTTTCCAGACGCTGGCGGGCCTTGCGGATGCTCAAGAGGTTTTGATACTGGTTGTAGTATTTCTCTGCCAAATCCGTGCGAGAGAGTTTATGATACGCTAACGCCATGTTGTAGTAAGTATCGGCATGATCCGGACGCAGTTGCTCCACTTGTGTGAAAGCGTCAATGGCCTCCGGGTAGTTCCCGATGTGGTAGTAGGCGAGTCCGAGGTTGTAGTGAAATTCCGGGGCTTCGTCATTGAGGCTGATCGCCCGCAGGTAGTTCCAGACGGAGGTGGAGTAGTCCCGACGCTTGAGCGCGAGGTTGCCATCCTGGAAGTACTGGAGCGCGGAGCGTGGCTCCGGCTCTGGTGTGGAACTGCATCCAAAACTCAGCAAGACCACGAGGGCTATGAGCAGGAGGGTGAGCGGCCCCCACCGCTTCTTTTGCGGATTTGCCACTTTTGCTTGCCACTTGCATGGCGGAGTCATGCGAGAACTGCCTGAAAAAGGTTTGTGCTTCTGAAACCAGTGCGAGTCATGCATTTTCCGTACTCACATCTCATCTCTCACGCCTTGGTCGGCTTACTGCTGGCCTTCCCCCTTTTGTTGTTGGTGGAATCCGTCCTGCGGCCACCGTCCTTGCACGCCCAGTCGATTGCGGACTTGGACGAAAAAGCCCGTCGGCTTGAGCGCGAGCGCAAGCAGTTTGTCAAGGAACTCGAAACCCTGATGACCGCTGCGAAGGATGCCGGATTCAGCGAGGAGGAGCTGAAGGCGGTCACGCTTGACCGCAAGGGCAAGACCATTGTGGTCTGGGAGTATCTGGAGCAGGAGCGCATCCGGGAAAAGCTGCGGGAGGGGCACAAGTTCAAACCCCGGGATCGCTACCTCACCGTGCTGGACGTCACCAACGAACTCCAGTCGCGGGAGCGGCTGCAACTGGACGATCTTCAGGAGCGCGCCGTCTTCACGGGAACAGAGGAGCAGTGACTCGGCAGATTGCCGTTGGAGGACCACAGCGGGGTTGCGGCAAAACACTGCTGACCTTGGGACTGCTCCGGCTGCTGAGGAAACGCGGCAAAAACGCTGCCGCGTGGAAGCCAGTGGACACGGGCTGGATACAGTACAACGCCGAGGATTTGCCCAGTGATGCTGAACGATTTCAGGCTTGCGCTGAACTTCCGGAACACATCAGCCTGCTCAATCCCTACCTTTTCAACAGCACTCTTCCTCCCCAGCTTGCGGCTCAGCGCGATGGCATCCGGATTGTGGAGAAAATGCTTGAGGAGCGGCACCTGCTGTTGAGCAAACGCTATTCGGTGTTGCTCAGCGAATTGCCTCCGGGAGTGAACACACCGCTTGCAGAAGGGCTGACGGTGCAAACCCTGCTGAATCACTGGACCCCAACCGTCTGTTGGATCACGGATTTCTCGGAGCCTGCGGTGGAGCAAACCCTGTTGGCGATTCCGCAACTGCAAGCCTCCGGGTGCGAAGTTTGCCTGTGGCTCAACAATCGTGATGACGAACGGGATGGCGACTTGATTCAGTTTCAGTGGTTGTGGCTGGAGGCAACACTGGGGCTGCGGGCGTGGGGGATGATGCCCCGCTTGCAAAACGGGCTTAAAGACGTGGATGCCATTGCCGAGGCACTGGAATCCCAGCTTGAACTGGAACGACTGCAGGAACTCGAAGCGTGGCAGGCGACCTGAAATTGATTGGTGTGGCGGGCGGCTCCGGCTCTGGAAAAACGCTCTTCAGCAACCTGCTGGTGCGGCGTTTGCCCAAGGCAACGATCCTACCGCTGGATCAGTACTACCTCGACAGACCCAACGGCGTTCCCAACGAAAAACACGACTACGACGTCCCTCCAGCGTTTGACTTTCGTCTCTACCGGCAGCACTTTGATGACCTGCGACAAGGCAAACCCATCAGGATGCCGCAGTTCGATTGGGAGTCTGGAAAGCGCAGGCGCGAGACCGTGCGGGTTGCACCGGGAAACTACCTGATCCTTGAAGGGTTGTATATTCTCATGCACGCCAGCCTGCGGGGCCTGCTGAGCTATTCGTTCTTTCTGGAAAGCCCTCCGGATGTGGCGGTCGTGCGGCGCTGCCTACGGGATGTCCGGAAGCAGGGGGTGACCGCAGAATACTGCCTCAACCAGTACCTGACTTTCGTGCGGCCCGCCTACCTTGGCTTTGTCCTGCCTACCAAGCAATTTGCTAATTTGGTGATCGAGAACGGCCCCAACAGTCGACTTGACCATTTCGTGGACCGCTTCCTCCAGCAGCACCCGCTCTGAACCATGGACATTGCCATCCGTTACTTCTGGATTTTCCTGCTCACCAGCAGTGTTTTGCTGGCCTTTTCTTTCTGGGCGGTCGAGCAGTTCCCCACCGTGCAGCCCGCGCACAATCTTTCCAAGGATGAGTCGGAAGATATTGCCGTCAACCTTCCCTCCAAAAACCGCTACGAACGCTGCGTGGAGCTACGAACAGGGGAGACGCTGGCTTACGAATTCAGCACCCCCGCACCTGTGCGCTTCAACCTGCACTACCATGATCGCACCGATCATTTCCCGATTCCAGAACAGGAACTGAAGCAACTCAAGAGCGAGTTCACCGCCGAACAAGCGCAAGTGTATTGCCTGCAATGGGGGAACGTCGGAGACGATCCAGTGCGGCTGGAATATCGGTTTGCGGTACTGTCCCCCGGCAAGTGAGTCAGGCGGCTCGTGCTGATTTGACCCGTAGCGTCAGCAGTGAAGCTCCAACGGCGACCACGGCAAAACCGAGCAGCACGAGCAGCCCCATCGCCACATGATCGTAACCTCCTACCGCAGCGACGAGCGACCCGCCCAGCACCCCGAATCCCATTTGCATCGCCCCGGTGATTCCAGACGCGCTACCACCCAACTGCTTGGCAATGGCAATCGCACCCATCGTTCCATTCGGAATCACCAGCCCCCCCGACACCCCAAACACCATGCAGGGGATTGCAATCATGAGAGGAGTGCGATCCGGAAATTGAGAGACCCCCAACAACGCACTGGACGCAAGCAAGCTGATCAGACTGCCAATCAGTATCAGCCGCTCAAGACCAACTCGGTGGACAAACTGGCGGGTGCCGAGGTTGCCCAGCATATAGCCCAGCGGGGTTATTACAAACCAGAACCCCGTTTCTCCCATTCCCACCCCCAGCCGTGCGTATTCGTAGGGGAGGAAGCCAATGAAGCTGAAGAAAATTCCTGTGCTGCACGATGAGACAAGTGCAAACGTGAGAAAGGCTGGATTCACAATCAACAGCCTGTACTCACGGGCCAGTTTTGCGGTTTTGAGTTGCTCCAGCGGAGTGAGGTTGGTTTCCTGGAGGAAGAATCCCACCATCACGAGTGTCACGGCTCCGATTACGGCAATGATGAGCATTGCTCCGCGCCACCCGAAGACTTCGCTGATCCATCCTCCGGAGACGAAACCGAAGATCGGCACAATGGCCATGACGGCCGTGACGGCTCCAAACGCAGCAGCGGCTTCGGAGCGTTCGTAGGCATCGTTGATGATCGCCCGCACGATGGAGGGGGACGCCGCCCCTCCGAGTCCCTGCAACACTCGTGCGGCAAGCAACCACTCCATGCTCATGGCCAAGACCCCCATCACGCCTCCGATGGCATAGAGTGCAAGCCCGAGGGCAAGGGGAACCTTGCGCCCGTAGCGGTCGGAGAGGGGACCGTACACCAGTTGCGAGAGTGCGACTGCCGAGAAATATCCCGAAAGCAGAAGCTGTACGAGGGCGTTATCCGCCTGAAAATCGGCGGCGATGGCTTGCAGGGTGGGAGAGATGATGGTGATGGGCAGGCCTCCGCACCCCATCACGAGGACCAGCAGCCAGAGTGGAGGTCTGCGAGCGAGGGGACGGGGGGCGAATGTTGTTTGCAAATTGAGACTCCATGAGTCGGTTTTAAGGTTGGGATGTCTGCAGGTTTCACAAATCATTGTTCCTGAAGATTGCACTGCCCGCAAGCATCATCTTGATTGTGCTGCCGATTTCAGGTCGAATGCACCGGGTCCGCGGCTCACGAGGCAATCCCCTTCGGAAGTTGGAGCGCAGGCGAAAGTGGTGGAAGTGGTAGACACGCCAGATTTAGGATCTGGTACCGCAAGGTGTGGGGGTTCGAGTCCCCCCTTTCGCACCATCTCCTTTCAAGATCCCCAAGTATCAAATGACATCATGACCGCATGCATCACGGGTTGGGGGCACATGCGCTTTGGACGCCTTGAGAGCGAGGAGGTCTTGCTCACGCACCCCGGCGTTTCCGGGATCGCAGTCTTGGGCGTTCCTGACCCCAAATGGGGTACATCTGGAGTGGCCCTCATCGTCCTGCCAGGTGAAGGGGCGAGTGCGGAAGCACGGTCGGGATTCCTTCAGGATCAACTGCCCCGCTACACGCCGCCGCAGTGCTATTTTTTCTGGGACGAACACTCCAAGTCCGGTTACGACAAGGGGCCCAAACACCTGATTCGCACACAGTTGCACGAACGTGGGGATCTGGTCAAGGAGGCGGGTACGTGAGCGTGGCTCGGGCGGCAGGACGCTTCTGGATCCATCTGTTTTTGATAGGAGGACTGCTGGCCTTTGGTTTGGCGGCTTGCGTTCCAACCCCGCGTTCAACCGCACCCCTGCACTATCCCAGCGACGTCGCCCAGCAGGTCCGGGAAGTCTGCACCCTCGTTTTTCAGGAGCCGTACTGGGAGTACGTTTCGCCCTCTCGCAAGCGCAAACTGATGCGCTTTCAAGTGGAATCGTGGGGCATTGTTGCTGTTTTTGCCGATCAGCGGTCCTACCAAGTCCCCCTGCAAACCCGCCTGACTGTTGGCGAAACCCACTCGTGCAACTTCGGTTCTGGGGTGACGCCCTGCGCCTCCAAAACGGATTGGGATTCGCGCTGTGAATTCGATCCGGATCGGCGTCCCGATCGTTTTGGAAGCTGAGCGTGGACAAACTCTCCAAGCGGGCACAGCGGTTCTACCACCGCAACCCCTCCGCCTACCGGGAACTTCAGGGAATCAAGGAGCGGGGTACCTTGCCGTGTCCAAAATGCCGGGTGGAGGTTGTGCTGGGCACCCGGATTTGTCCGGAATGCGGGGTGGAACTGCGTCTGCCGTGGTGGCACAGGAAAACGGTCTGGACGCTGGCAGTTATGGGATTGCTGGGAATTGTCGGCGGACTGGGCGCGTGGTGGTGGTCGCAGCGCATCCCGGAGTGCGGGGCACCGTTCACTGCCGAATTGCTGCGCAACGCCTTTGACGATTCGGCCTCTGCACTGGACCACGGGATTTCCCTCGCCAGCGTGTTGGCGAGCGGAGAGCATCCCGGTGAGAAAAACCCGCAATCCCGCAAGTGCTACGGCATTTTGCTCTTGAGCGATAAACAGGAATGGGAGGTGGACTACCGACTGAATCGGGATGTCGCCGGATTCTGGCAGGTGCGCTTTGCACGGAGAGAGTAGCGACGGCGACGGCAAGCACCTCCCCTCCGGTTCATTGAGGGTTTTAGGAAGTCGTGACCATGTCACGATAGTGTTGCAGCAGTTCCGGGTACTGGATCAACTGCTCGACCAGCGAGGCTTCCATGTGCAGACCCCAGACCCCTTGGTTGACCATGTGCCGGACGATTTTGCGGGCTTCGATTTCAGTCTGTGCGGACATTCACGCTCCGTGAAATGTGGGTTTTGTTGAGTAAAGCTTCAGGGGGAACCCCGCAGGCACTTGGAGCAAGGGCTGTTCCACGAAGCATGGCGTGGAACAGAATTTTTCAGGAAGAGGCCCAGCGGCGGAAATCAGCCCCGGTGGGTTCNTGAAAGACCCGCAGGTCAAACTCCGGGATGATCGCCAGCAGGTGATCGAAGATATCGGCCATGATGCCCTCGTACACCGCCCATGCGGTGTTGTTGCTGAAAGCATAAATCTCGATCGGCACCCCCTGCCCGTCTGAGGGCAACTGCCGCACCATCAGCGTCATCTCTTGGTGAATCTTGGGGTGGTGGCGCAGGAAACCCTCGATGTAGGCGCGGAAGGTGCCAAGGTTGGTGAGACGTCGGCGGTTGGTGGGAATTCCGGAATCCGGGTTTATGGCGTTGAAGTCCTCGACTTCCTGATTTTTGCGGGCGATGTAGTCGGCGATGAAACGGATTTTTGCAAAGCGCCCCAGCATTTCTTCATTGCAGAAGCACACGCTGTGGACGTCAAGGCGCACCGAGCGCTTGAGGCGTCGACCTCCAGATTCGCTCATGCCCCGCCAGTTGCGGAAGGCTTCGCTGATGAGGGCGTAGGTTGGAATCGTGGTGATTGTCATGTCCCAGTTCTGCACCTTCACCGTGTTGAGTCCCACCTCCAGCACATCTCCATCTGCACCGTACTGTTCCATCTCGATCCAGTCTCCAGGGGCGATCATGCGGTTGGCAATGAGTTGGATGCCCGCGACAAATCCCAGCACGGTGTCCTTGAAAACGAGCAGCAGCACCGCCGTGAGAGCACCAAGGCCGCTGAGGAGGTAGAGCGGAGTTTTGTCAAGCGCGATGGCGATGACAAAGACGCCTGCGACGAAATAGAGCAGGAGCTTGAAAACCTGCACGAAGCTCTGTCCCGGAATGCGCCGTGCAATAGGAAGTCCACGATAAACGTCATGAAGCATGTTGACCACCGCGTCCAGCGCAAAAGCGAGCAGCAACACCATCACGATCTGGAGCAGCCCCCGCAGGACCACGAAGGGCAGGGATTCGGCAGGCAGGGCCAGTGGGAGGGTGATGAAGAGAACGACAAAGGGGGTGAGCCGCGCTGTCCTCCGGAAGACCCCATGCTGCAAGAGCAGGTCATCGCGCTGATTGCGGGTGCGCTTGATCAAACCCCGGATCGCCCGCACCACCCCGCGCTGCGACACAAGGTGCGTGACCCACGCCAAGAGCACAAGGGCGAGCAACCCCAAGCCCTGCGCCACGGCCAACACAACGGACTCCGGGAGCTCCTGCACTCGCAGCAGATTCTGAAACCAGTAGGTGATGAGTCCTTGGGTCATGGGTTGGATTGAATTTTCTTCTGCGAAGACAGCATTGCAGCTTCTGCCGGAGCGGTCAATGTTTCCTGCACTCCATGCCGTCCGGACAAAGGAGATGGCACAAAGCGTTGAGTGTTGAGTGCAAGGCTGCGGTCAAGCCGGGGGAATTTTCATGTGGCGGTCTGGCCCCGTGGGGATCACAAGNCCTGCGATCATGACATGGGAGGCCCTGGCAAGCATAGGAACACTGGTGGGAACTGCTTGAGCAATCGGAGCGTCTGGCGACCAGACGCATTCAGATCAAAATGGACACCGGATTACCAAAATGGGATATTGATTTCAACCCCCCTCTAAATTGGTGATTTTTTTGTCAAATCTCCTAATATCAATCTGTTTGTGTTGCATAACACTAGCGCTCTGAACCCTCGGTTTCCGCGATACCATCTGTTACCTCAGCGAGCAGGGCCATGGCTCCACGGCGCGCTAACACTTCGGCAGGCGGAGCCTGAAAGAAATGGAAGCCCTCCCTTTCCTTCCACGCAAAAGGTCCGCCGACCGTGCGACCCACTGCAAGGGTGGCGTCTCGGACTTTTGACACCATGGCTTCGTATTTGGCTTCACCCTGCTTGAGTTCGGAGAAACTNCTCAGATCGCTTGACGCGACGAACACGACATCGANTCCTTCCACCGCAGCCATCTCTTCTGCGATCTCCACCCCTTCGGGCGACTCGACCATTCCCACCACCATGATGTTCTCGTTAGCCGTCTGGCGGTAGTCGGATCCCCAAAGTGCACCGTACTGGCCACCTCCCAAACTGCGTGAACCACGCGGCGGATAGCTTGCATACTTGACAGCAGCTTTGACCTTGGCGATGGTGTTGACCATGGGTACGATGATCCCCAATGCCCCGATGTCGGTGGCCTTCTGAACATCGCCCTCGGTCGCATCAGGTACACGGATGAACGGGATCGCGGGGGCCCCCCGCCCGGCCCAGATCATCCGGGCAACCTCCTGGTAGGTCATCGGGCTGTGCTGCATCTCGATCCAGAGGAAGTCGAACCCAGAGTGGGCCATCGCCAGATAGATTTGTGGGTCCGGAGTCTGGATGGTACCACCAATGACTGGCTTGCCCTCAAGTAGCTTCTGCTTCACGGTGTTGTACATAGTCTTCCCACATAGGTTTTATTGATTTTAATTAAACAATATCAGTAGATTGAACGACAACTGCCAAACGNCGATGGATGCAGATTACCGACTGCAAGTCGAGTTACGAGACTAAAGTTCACCACAAAGGCTGAAGCCCACTGAAGTCGTGGGTCAATCCTCATCCACGGTAAAGGAGTCGTCCGGGGATTCCCCGACATGGCCTTCAATGCAGTCACGGATCTTTGATCANCGACTTGACCCACAGTGGCACAGAAGTAGCCTCGAGTCAAGATATGTCGGCCCCAACACCGCTGCTTTANGTGCGGAAACTCCTGTTGCAACATGCACGAAGAACGTCCCTTGATTTTCTGNATTATCTGACTCGCAGACCTATGCATTGGGGCTGAAACCAAGCTGTGAACATGTCTTTGCTGATTGACGGATCACCTCTGATCCAAGTTCTTCGAGTTATAATCGCACNTGGTGTACCAGGGGTTGAAAAGAGGCGGCGTTTTCTGGTGCGTTTCCCCGGTTTACAATTCCCGATTTTCAGAGGAACAACACACTCCAGAGGGGGACTATCTGATTGATGCGCTCAGTGAAATACGCGGTTCCTCGATCCCACAAACGCCGGGTTCAAAGACAACCAGTTTTCCAGCATGGGGCTGATTGGATTCCCGCAGAGTGGAACTTCCGGTGGCAATGCTGGTGACGTAAAGCTGATCAAGCTTTGCTCCGCCAAAACCCGGACAGCTTGGCTTCTGAAAGGGCACGGCAAGCGAGCGATTCAGCCTGCCATCCGGAGCAAAACGATCCAGCCGCCAGCCGTCCAACACCGCCAGCCAGTAGTAGCCCTCGGCGTCCACACACGCCCCGTCCGGACACCCCGGCTCATCGAGGTATTGTGCGAAAACCTGCTGATCGAGCAAGGCACCATCCTCCGGATTCAGGCGGCATTGCCAGACGGTGCGGGCGTGGGTGTCCGCGAAGTAGAAGGTTTCACCATCCGGCGCAAAGGCGAGTCCGTTCCCCACTCCCACCGGACCCAGCACGAACTCCGGGGCTTGGCCCTCTTGCCAACGGAAAAGGCTTCCGTGCTTCTCCCCTGGAATCGTAGGATCGGCCATTGAGGAGATCCAGAGCCGCTGCTGGCGATCCACTTTGGAATCGTTGAGTCGCACCTTGGTGTTGGCTTCCGGTTCAATCTGGGCGAGTGGTTCCAAAGTTCCAGAATCGAAATCGAACTTGGCAAGCGCACGATCCTGTGCGATCACCAAGCCGTCGTCCGTTCTCAGTGCCAGCATTCCGGGCTTGCCGGGCACGTTTCGGGTTTCCACGACTCCGGAAGCAGGATCGAGCCGCAGGATTCGGCGACCCTTGATGTCCACCCAATAGAGCCGTTGGGTGCGTTCGTTCCAAACCGGGCACTCGCCCAGTTGGTTTGGAGTCTCGTCAACGATTTCGTAGTTGAGTTGCTCAGGTCCAGCCGCCATGAATCGTCAGGGTTTACGAAGTGATCATGCGACTCCTGGCGGAGGCGAGGCCGTTGGTTGGAACACTCATGAAAGACTCAGGTTCGGATCAGTGGCAGGGGTTGGGAAGGATGCCCTTGAGCCAGCCGACCCCGGCGGATCCTCCGGTTCCCGGTTTGAGTCTGAGAATCCTCTGGACCAAGACGAAATGCCGCCAGCGGTGCAGTTGATCGGCCTGGGGTGCGGGCGGCCATCCACCCCGGAGGGATTGACGATTTCCGGAATCTCAAACGAAAGCTGCTTGCTGTTCATGGCTCAGTGCTGGATGGAGTCAGGGTACGGCAACCAGTGAGAGCAGACGCTGGATGACCGTTTCCACGGTGATTCCGGAGGATTCGGCTTCGTAACTGAGCAGCAAGCGGTGACGCAGCACGTCCGGGGCAATGTCCTGAATGTCCTCTGGCGTGACAAAATCCCGTCCCTGCAACCACGCCTGCACCCGTGCGCAACGGTCCAGTGCCAAGGTCGCCCGTGGACTCGCCCCCCAGTTGAGCCAGCCCCCCAGTTCCGAGTCATAGCGTCCCGGAGCACGGGTCGCCTGTACCAATTCCACGATGTAACCCTCCAGTGGTTCTGCAAGGTGCTGGTTCAAGATCTCCTGCCGTGCCTCAAGCACGGCCTGGGCTGGAATGCACTCATTTGATGAAACCTGTGCGATTCGCTCAGTGCCGTCCCGTGCTTCCTGCCGGGCAAGCCTCAGAATGCGCTGCTCGTCTTCACGAGGGGGGTAGCCGACCGTCACTTTCATTAAAAAACGATCCAACTGCGCTTCCGGAAGTGGGTAAGTGCCTTCCTGCTCGATGGGATTCTGGGTCGCCATCACCAGAAACAAATCGGGCAGCGGATAAGTCTGGCGACCAATCGTCACCTGCCGCTCGGCCATGGCTTCCAGCAGGGCGGACTGGACCTTGGCCGGAGCACGGTTGACCTCGTCCACCAGCACCAGATTGTGGAAAATCGGCCCCTGCTGAAACACGAAACTGTGATCCTCCGGACGAAAGACATCTGTTCCGGTGACATCGGAGGGCAGCAAATCCGGAGTGAATTGAATGCGGTGAAATTCGCCTTCAATGCGATCGCCCAGAGCCTTCACGGCTCGAGTTTTCGCAAGTCCGGGCAGCCCTTCCACCAGCAAATGACCATCGGACAGCAGCGCGATCAACAGCCGTTCCACAAGCTGGGGCTGCCCGAGGATGCTGGCTTGGAGGTTGTGCTGAAGCTGGGTGAAGGTGTCGTGAAGAGACGACTGCATGAGGGACGCAGACATGGGGCCCGGGGCTGGCTGAAAAATTCCGCCTCCCCTGAAGTTCAGGAAGCTTAGGTGATTTCTTGGAATAAATGGCAGTCTCCCCCTTGAGTGTTGTTCCTCTGAAAATCGGGAACAATAACTGTAACCCGGGGGAAACGCACCGGAAAACGCCGCCTCTTTGCAAAATCCCAACACTTGACAGGGTGCATTTTGCTG
>PBTB01000010.1 GCA_002726945.1 Deltaproteobacteria bacterium
CCTACTTTTCATCTCCAATTCCTTCAAAACTTATGAGGGGTTTACAAAAACAGTGGGCTCAAACAGATTGAAGCATATCCGAAAAATTCAATTTGTCAATTCGTAATGATTGGCTCGGATGTGCCCCCCCGGCGGAGCTGCGTCTCGCCACACCAGTTTCGCTTGCTTTTTCACCATCAGCACGCCATTCTCCCACTTATAGTAAAATCCGTTAAAAATCGAACACTATGATCTAGGTAAATATTGTTTAATATCAATTGTTTGACTGTTTGTATCCCAGTCTAAATTTGTCCTAGAACTAGTAGCTTTTACCATAGCACCAACACGAAGGCAACGTCCGCACCTGCTCGCAGCAGGTGTTGCAATAGCTACTGGCTGTCGGGATCAAATTAAACCTGCTGGACTACTAGTTACGGCACTGCGATGGTGAAACGCAAACGAGGCTTCCTCTCCAGACTGCTCAACCCCTTCGCTTAGCAGCAACACTCTCCCCAACCGGGTTGCAAACCCCATCCAAGCACAGGGTTTCAAGGCCAGCGGGCGCTGCCTTCGTAACCAAGTATTGATGAGTAATTTTCGCAAACCGTGTTGCTCCATACTGAATCAGTTTCCTGTCTTGACTATTGTCATACAATGTTGATAAATTCCTAGTTTGAGGAGAGAATGCTCTTTTCGAAAACAGGAGGCAGGAGAGGTTTCAATACTTTCGCCACCTCGTTATCCCTAACATCCAAAACCAGTTCCTGATAGCCCCCCTCTTGAGTGGTGTTCCTCTGAAAATCTGGAAAATAACTGTAACCCAGGGGGGAACGCGCTGGGAAACGCCGTCTCTTTGCAAAATCACAACCCTTTACAGGGTGAATCTTGCTGAGGACGGGCACCAACACTCCAGAGGGGACTATCGCGAATGGACTCTTTACTGAACAAGCGGCTCGGCACCAACCTGCTGGCCCTCATCGTGGCGGTGGTGGGCTGGCAACTCGTGGAACCGTGGCACAATCCTGTGTTCTACACGGGTCTGTTTGCGCTCTCCGGCGCCCTCACCAACTGGCTCGCCATCCACATGCTCTTTGAGAAGGTTCCGGGGCTGTATGGCTCCGGTGTGGTTCCAGAGCATTTCGAGGAATTCAAGCGTGGTATCCACGAGTTGGTGATGACACAGTTCTTTGCTCCGGAACACATCGAGCGGTTGTTCGTCAATGACGAAAACGGCTTCGATCTCACGCCCGTGCTGGAATCGGTGGATTTCGGCCCGTCCTTCGATTCCTTGGTTACGACGATTGAGGAGTCGAGCTTTGGATCGATGCTGGCGATGGTGGGAGGCCGCAGTGCGTTGGAACCGCTCCGCAAACCGCTCCTTGAAACCCTGCACGGCCAAATCGCCAAACTTGCGAATCAGGAATCCGTCCGCAAGGCACTCAAAGCACGGCTTACCGGAGACTCCGGATTGGTGGATCAGGTGGGAACGCTCGTGCAGCGGCGGCTCGATGAACTGACCCCGCAGATGGTCAAGGAGATTGTGCAGCGCATGATTGACCAACACCTCGGTTGGCTCGTGGTCTGGGGCGGTGTGTTCGGCGGCTTGATCGGGCTGGTCAGCGGAATACTTCTCAACCCCAACCCACTTTTCTGATGTCCAGTGCAGAGCTTGCACTTTTCGATTCGCTGCGAGCATCGCCCGGAGTTGGTGGAAAATTTCACTCACGGCATGCTGCACGGAGGCGTGAGTGCCGCTGTCATTGCTGTCGGCACCGGAGCCTACATCATCGACTGAATCATGGGGCAAGCCGCTCGATGCGCCAGCCTTCGGCTTCCCGGATGTAGCGCAGTCGGTCGTGTAGACGATCAGGACGGCCCTGCCAGAACTCGATGGCGTTCGGGATCACGCAGTAGCCGCCCCAATGCGGGGGCCGAGGCACCGCCTGTCCCTCGAAACGGGCGATTTCTGTGTGCATCTGGGCTTCCAGCGTCTTGCGGTCCGGAGCGACTGCGCTTTGCGCAGAAGCCCGCGTCCCGAGTTGGCTACCCCGTGGTCGGGTCTGGAAATAGGCGTCCGATTCTTCCGCAGTGACTTTCTCCACAATGCCCTCCACCCGCACTTGGCGGTGGGGCACGTCCCACCAGAACACGAGGACAGCGAAGGCGTTCACCGCGAGTTCCTGCCCTTTGCGGCTCTGGTAGTTGGTGAAGAAGGTGAAGCCGTGCGCCCCCACCTCCTTGAGCAGCACCACTCGTGCTGAGGGTCGCCCCTCCGGGGTCACGGTCGCCAGGGTCATCGCCGTGGGTTCCTTGATGCAGGTCTGGCGGGCGTGGGCGAACCAGACCTGAAATTGCTGGATGGGGTCCGCATCAGCCTCAGATTCAAGGAACGGGGGACGTTCGTCACTTTTCCAAGGATCAGAGTTGTGTGCACTCATGTCGTGAATCGGCGTGTGGTTTTCGGCAAGAAACCGTGAGTTGGGAATCTTTTAACCTAACACCATAGCACCGCCGCTGTGGTGCATTCTATACGAAATTTAACGGACAATGCTGAGCACCAAAATCATCTGCACCATCGGACCCGCCTGCAACTCTCCGGAAATGCTCGCACAACTCGTGGACGCCGGCATGAACATCGCCCGCCTCAACTTCTCTCACGGAACTCACGAGTCCCACGGGCGCATCATCAAGCACATCCGGGAGTTGAATGCGCGGCGGCGCTTTCCCACTGCCCTTCTGCTCGACACGCAAGGTCCGGAAATCCGCACAGGGGAGTTGGAACTTGAGCTTGCGGCAGGAGATCAGGTTCGCGTCACCACGCCTCCGGACGAGGAACGCGAGGGCGAACTGTTTGTTAATTACCCCCACCTCGCAGAGCAAGTCGAGGTGGGCGGTAGCATCATCGTGGACAGTGGTTTGGTGAAACTCCGTGTACTGAGAAAGAAGGATTCTGCCCTGCAATGCAAAGTGCTGGATCCCGGAATCCTTGGTGCCCGCCGCCACGTCAACCTGCCCGGAATCGCTGTCAAGCTCCCTTCGATCACCGGGCGTGACCGCAAGGACATCCGCTTCGGACTGGAACAGGGCGTGGACGGTATTGCGATTTCTTTCGTGCGCAGCGCCGCCGCGATTCGGGACGTGCGGGAATTGTTGGGAGAGCGAGGCGAGCGCATCAAGCTCATCGCCAAAATCGAGAATCAGGAGGGCGTGGACCGCCTGGAGGAAATCGTCGCCGAGTCAGATGGCATCATGGTGGCTCGCGGCGATCTTGGCATTGAGGTGGACATGGAGGAAGTCCCGCAGATTCAGCGTCGCATCGCTTACCTCTGTGCCACCCACGGCAAGCGCCTCATCGTCGCCACCCAGCTGCTGGAGTCGATGATCGAGAATCCCGTGCCCACCCGTGCCGAGGTGACGGACATCGCCAACGCGGTTTATGAACAGGCGGACGCGGTCATGCTCTCCGGAGAGACTTCAACGGGCAAGCACCCGCTGCGCTGCGTGGAAACCCTTGTGCGCGTGGCTCGCCGTACCGAAGCGTTTCCGGGAGTCCGCTACACCGAGAAGCAGCAGAAAACGAGCAACCGCCAGCACCTCGCCCAGGCCGCAGCCACCATTGCCACCGACCTGCAGATGCGGGGGATTGTCTCCATCACCCGCTACGGACGCGGCGCGATGTACCTCTCCAACTGGCGGCCCCGCAGCATCGGAATCTACGCCTTCACCAACCACGAGGATGTCTATCGGAGCATGGTCTTCAACCGGGGAGTGTCCCCCTTCCTGCTGGATGATTTCTCGAACAATCCGGAGGTCAACATCCCCAATGCCCTCCAGCGGCTCAAGGACGAGGAGGGTTTTCAGACTGGAGAGCAAGTGCTGGTGTTTGCAGACATTTTCACCCGCGAGGGCTACGTCAACTCAATGCAAATCCGGACGATCCCCTGATCAGTCGTTACGGATGAAGGAGACGTTGCGGGAGGTGAGGAGATAGACGGGGTACTTGATGGATTCAAGAACGTAGGCAGAAATTCCTTGATCGGAAGTCCACCAGTTGTCCTCCCGGAAGATCGCGTTGGGTGCGGCAGCCATCTCCAGGCGGATGCCACTGCCGTCAAAAACGCTCTCGAACGCATGGAGCGCCCGGCGGGTGTGATAGGCATCTGTCACCAAAATCAGGTGCCGCCAGCCCTCTGCTTCAGCCCTTGTCTGAACATCGTAGGCTTCATCAAAAGTTGAGGTCGCCCCGCCTTTGAGCGATGGGATCACAGGCGTTTTCATTTCCATTCCCAACTCAGCAATGATTGCTTCAGCAAGTTGGGCGTTTGTTGGAAAAAACTTACGGAACTTGGGGTTCATGCTGCGTTTCTCGTCCGTCAGGAAGACCTGCGAGGCATAGCCGGAGCGGTAGAGTTCCAACCCACGGGGAATGCGGGTGGCGGCACCTCCGGACAGCACGATGATTGCGTCTGCGCCCCTGGTGGGGTTGTTGACCGTAAAAAAGGACGCACACGCGGTCAGCACCGTCTGATGCTGCCACACGCCAACCCCGAGCAAGAGCATCAGGACAAACAGCCACTTTTTCATGAACATGCCTCCGAGGATTTTTTCAATACGAGAAACACCCTCATCTCTTTACAAAAACTTTTCGATGAGAATTTCATCAATGTAGCGTCCCCGAACCTTTGCCTGTTTTGTGTCCAATGAGGTGTGGAGTCCTGTTTCGATGATCGGATTGAGAATGTCGATCCTCCCTTGTGCATCCTTCTTTTCTGCCTCCCACACAACCCATGCCATTGCAGATTTCATTTATAGTAAAAGCTACTGGTTCTAGGACACATTTTGACTGGGATACAAACATCCAATTCATTGATATTCAACAATATTTATTAGATGTCACCGCTAGTTCATAGTGTTCGATTTTTAATGGATTTTACTATATTTTCGATTGGATTCGATCAAGATGATCCCGTTTTCGGTGAGCAGGGCATTCATGGGAACATCGTGGGATTCAGTAGGCACGTCCGGAATCACCTGTACGGAAAAGGCCACCCCCATCCGCAAGGCCGAGGTTTTGGAAAGAAAGCGATCGTAGTAGCCCTTGCCGAAGCCGAGTCGCCCACCATTCTGATCGAACGCCACGCCCGGAACGAGCACTAGATCTAGGCTCTCCGGTTGCACCCATTCCCGGAATTCCGGAATTGGTTCGGGAACGCCAAAAGCTCCACGCTGGAGGTGTTCAAGGGAAGTCAGCCGGGTGTGCTTGAGTTCCAGAGTTCCCAGTGTCATGCAGGGCACTGCGGTCTGCTTGCCCAATGTCCAAGCCCGCTCAAACCAAGTGGTCGTGTCCGGTTCTTCCGGAAGTGGGAGCGAGCAGTGGAGGGTACGGATTTGCTGGAACGGCACCCACGCTTGCAGATGTTTCCACATCCGGAGGGTGAAGGCTTGGCGTTGTTCGGGAGTGAGAGTGCGCCGCTGGGCAAGGCCATGCTGGCGCACGTCACTTTTTAGACTGCTGCTGCTCATGCTCCGGGCTGCACGGTCACGAGGTCGCCGCTGAGGATTTTTCCCCGGAACTTCAGGGGCACCACTGCCCATGAGGTGAAGTCCAGCACCTCGACGATTTGCAGTTGTCCGACTTCCTCGTAATTCGTCTCCGTGATCTTGGTGCCGTTCGTCTCAATACGCTCCCGACGTTTGCGGCGATAGACCTTGCAGCGGCGCCCGGACGTGATGTTGCGGTCACGCCCCAGATTGACCACGGCAAAGGCGCGGTCGTTGTACGTTTCCAGAATGAACCCCTCCATTGGCAGGGTCTTCTGGATTTTGGTGCGCAGTTGCCGGAGTTGTTGGGCAGATTCCGAAAAAACGAAGGTGAACTCGTCCCGGAGCATCAGCTTTGGTGGGTTGACACGGTAAACTTGCAGGCCGACATACGTGCTCCAGTCGTCCGGGGAAGCCCGCACCGGGCTGGGGGTCACACGCAGCAGTCCAACATACTCAGTCTGCAAGCGTTTGCCCAGCCGGAGCAAGTCCTTCTGAGAATTGCGGTTGAAGTTCTGGAATTCCTGAAACTCCAGCACGCCCCGGACTCGCTGATCCTCAATCACCTTGAGGTCGGAGTACTCCTCTAGTGCCGACAGCACAAAACTTTCGCTCAAGGTCTTGTGGTAGCGAGAAAGCCGCCCGACAAACTCAGTGGACGCAAAGGCGATGTACGGGGATTGCGCCTGATCCTCCACCGTCGGATAAGTTTCCGACTGTTTCAGGTCCAGTTCGCTCTGTGTTGCCGTGCGGAAGTTGTACTGCGGCTGTTTCTGACACCCTCCCGCCATCAGCAGGACGAGCAGGGCACAGGTGAGCAAAGAGGATCGCCGTAAANCGATCAGCGAGAATTCAACCATGTGTACTGGCCTTGGAAATACAAGAGAGGATCGCCCTCCCGGAATTCAAAACGCTCCACTTCGCCGAGGATGATCTGGTGATCTCCCTCTTCGAGCACTTGCTGCACCCGGCAATCAAAAACGGCGAGCGCCCCCACCAGCAGCGGTACCTGTCCGGATTCCATGTCGATGTCGGCTTCGTCGTAACCCCGGGGGTGTTCCTCAAATGCAAACTGCTCCGAGAGGTGTTGCTGCTCACTGCCCAAAATGCTGATGCCAAAACGCAACTGTTCCAACAGAGGCTCCAGCATCCGCGAATCCTGCGACAGACTGAAAAGCACAAGCGGCGGTTCCAGAGAAACGGACGCGAAGGAATTGATCGTCACACCCAGCACCCCGCCCTCCGGAGCAAGCGTCGTCACCACTGCAATTCCGGTGGCGAAACGTCCCAGCGCATTGCGGAAATGGAGGGTGTCCGTTTGGGGTTCCTGCACGAGGTCCAGACTCAGTAGCGGTAATGTTCGGACTTGTACGGCCCCCCAGCCGAAATACCCGTGTACTCCACTTGCTTCGCAGTGAGTTGTTCCAGCTTCACACCGAGCTTCTGAAGGTGCAGCATCGCCACCTTCTCGTCCAGCAATTTGGGCAGCACATACACCTTATTCTCGTAGTCGCCGCCGTTCGCCCAGAGGTCAAGCTGCGCCAGCACCTGATTGCAGAAGCTGTTGGACATCACAAACGCCGGATGCCCAGTCGCACAGCCCAAGTTCACCAGCCGACCTTCGGCCAGCAGCAGGATGCGCTTGCNGTCCGGCCAGACGTACTGATCCACCTGCGGCTTGATGTTGATACGTTGGATGTTCGGGTCGTTGTTGAGCGAAGCCACGTCAATCTCAATGTCGAAGTGTCCGATGTTGCAGACGATCGTGTTGTCCTTCATTGCGTCCAGATGCTCGCGGCGAACGACATCGCAACAGCCCGTTGTGGTGACGAAGAGGTCTGCAAGAGGGGCCACCTTCGACATNGGCTGGACCTCGTAGCCCGCCATCGCGGCTTGCAGGGCNCAGATCGGATCNATCTCNGTGACAACNACCCGNGCTCCTTGCCCCCGAAGNGATTCTGCCGAGCCNTTGCCGACATCCCCGTAGCCCGCAACCACCGCGAGCTTGCCTGCGAGCATCACATCGGTTGCCCGCTTGATGCCGTCCAGCAGCGATTCACGGCAGCCGTAGAGGTTGTCGAACTTGCTCTTCGTGACCGAGTCGTTGACATTGAACACGGACAGTTTCAGCGTCCCCTGCTGCATCATTTGATGCAACCGATGGACCCCGGTGGTCGTCTCTTCGGAAACGCCCCGGATTTCCGCAAGCAGTTCCGGGTGCTTCTCATGGACGTAGCCAGTGAGATCGCCGCCGTCGTCAAGCAATAGGTTCGGCCCCTGACCTCCGGACCACTTCAGGGTTTGCTCAATGCACCACCAGTACTCCTCCTCGGTTTCACCCTTCCACGCGAAGACCGGAACTCCCGTGNCTGCAATCGCCGCCGCCGCTTCGTCCTGTGTGGAGAAGATGTTGCATGAGGACCACCGCAGCTCGGCGCCCAACGCCGTCAGTGTCTCAATCAGCACCGCCGTTTCCACCGTCATGTGCAGCGACCCCGTGATCCTGGAACCCGCCAGAGGCTTGCTCTCGCCATACTCCTCGCGGAGGGCCATCAGGCCCGGCATCTCGTTTTCGGCGAGGGTGATTTTCTTGCGACCCAGATCGGCGAGGGAGCGGTCCGCGACCTTGTGGTCGGCGCGAGCGCTGGAAGCAAAATCGTTCATGAGGTTGTCCTTGTTTTTTCGAAAAGATGCGCGCCCAAATCCGGGATTTCCCGTTGGGCCGATTCAATGGATCAGTATGGCATTCCCCGCTAGATTTGCAAGCTTAAATCACTCTATTCGCATGAAGCGATTTCCACTGGACAGGGTATCCGCTTGCATCCTCGGCGCATTCACGATATGTCTTTCTGCACCTTCAGTCCTTCCAGAGGCTTTAGCAGGAAGCCCACAAGTTGAGCATGTACCAATCAACCGATTATCAGCAAACTAAACGTCGCCGCAAGAAACGGGACTTCACGCTTAATCCGCCCCCACAGGCGAAGCTCAGGGGCACTCCGCAAGGCGAGGGGCGCTTCAAGGTGCGGAAGTTTCATTTTCTGCTACTGGGGTTGCTGGTCGCCAGTTTGGTCTTTGCCCTGACCGAGTTGCTCCCGTGGCAGGAGGCGCTGGCGGCTCTCAACGCACTCCCTGATCCCAGCCTCTTGTTCCGGATTTTGATCTCGGTTTCAGCGGGTTTGCTCGCAACGGCTTTTTTGCTTTGGCTACGTTCGGCGGAAATCATCCGGCAGGTGAACATCCTCTGCCGTGAGTTTCTGGCGTACCGACGCAGGCATGAATCCACCGACCTCGAAGAGTTGCAGGGCCGACAGCCCCGCTCGGACATCGAATGGCGGGTGGGCATCCTTCAGGAAGTGTGGCCACGGTTCCAGTCCATGCAAAAACAGCTCTCCCAGCATGTCCGGGAACTGCGGGATTCCAAGCAGGAGTTGGAAGCAACCGTTACCGACCTTCAGCGGGCCAAGGAGCAGGAACGAAGGTTTGTGGAATTGGGCTATGCGGTTGCGGAGTTCGGGCATGACATTGGCAACGCCAACGGCTCCATCCTCGCCTTCTCCTCGTTGTTGCTCCGGCAACTCAACAAGGAGCCGGTTTCCAACATGGACCTCGTCCGGGCGCTCTCCTACATCCGGCGCATCGAGCATTCCTCGGTCAACATCAAGGGACTCACCCGCGACATCCTTGAAGTCGCACGCGGCATGGAGTTGCACAGCGAAGCCATCGACCTCGAGAATTTCCAATCCGAACTCGACACCCATCTTGGGTTTGTCGAGCGTCCGGTGGTGGTTGAGTACCTTTTTCCCAGTGCCCCGGACTTCAGCTTTTCGGCGGATTCCCACAAGCTCGTCCGTGTGATCGTCAATTTGGTGAAAAACGCTTGGGAAAAATTGCAGGATGCCGAAAGCGGTCTCATCGAAATCAGCTTCGTTCCGGACCACTCCGACTTGGTCATCCATGTGTACGACAACGGCTCCTCCATTCCGGAATCCGTCCTGCCCAATCTCTTTCAAGCGTTTCAGACGGAAGGCAAACTGGATGGCACGGGGCTAGGGCTGGCGATCAGCCAAAGGATGGTGGAATTGCACGGGGGAACGATCCGGGTGGAGAACTGCCCGGGGGATCAAGGAGTGTTTTTTGAGATTCGGTTGCCGGAGTGCGTGCCCACCAAGGGGATTGCTGAAAAGCGCGTGGCTTGATTGCACCGCAGCCGCCCAGAGCGGCTGCGAGGTCTTGATGGCTCAGTTGCAGACCGTCAACGGGCGCACCAACGGGACCTTGAAGCACGGACGCAGGTGCTGCTCTTCCAACAGCATGTAATCCAAATCGTACAGGAACGACTCTACGGCGCGCGCTACGCGCTGGTCAAAATCATCGGTGTGCATCGGGCTCGAAAGGTTCAAGTTGTGGTCTTGTCCGGACATGGGGTCCTATCTTAGGGAAGTGAGCAATATGGATGCCTGACCGGAACACTCCGGACAAGTCTCTGATTTCCCTATCGGCAGGAGTGCGGAAAACTTGAGCGAAAAAGGGTGGGGTGGCTGGATTGCCAGATTGCCTGACCAGAGGCGGGGCCGGAATGCCCGCAGGCACCCCGGTGCGGGAGCTTACTCCTCGGAGGCGGCGGGTTGCTCGTCGTCAGCTTTCTTCGCCTTGGTGGTCGTTTTCTTCGCCTTGGTGGTCGTCTGCTTCGCCTTGGTGGTCGTCTTTTTGGGGGCCGCCCTCTTTTTCTTGGGTTTTTCCTCCTTTGCTTCCGGAGCCCCCTCCGTAGCTTCCACTTCCGGAGCCCCCTCCGTAGCTTCCACTTCCGGAGCCCCCTCAGCGGCTAAGGCCGGGGCAGTTTCCGTTTCAGCAGGAGCTTCCGCGGCTTCCGGGGCCGCTTCTGCGTCTTGCTTGGAGTTCTCAAGCGGAGACTCAACTCCAACCACTCTCAAGATGCTCAGGCCCAAGCGGCGCTCCTCCAAATCCACCTTGATCACGCGAGCGTGAACCTCGGTGTTGACCGGATAGAACTCCGGGATCTTGGCCTTCGGAATCGCAGAATCAACCTCGGAGATGTGGACCAATCCCTCAACGCCTTCCTTGACCTCAACAAAGATGCCGAAGTCCGTGATGTTCACGATAGTGCCCGTGATCTCGGAGCGGATCGGGTACTTCTCATCCAAGTCCTTCCACGGATCCTCAACGAGTTGCTTGACCCCTAGCGAGAGGCGTTCTTGCGAAACGTCGATGTGCAAAACCTTGACCTCGATCTCCTCGCCCTTCTTGGCCACCTCGGAGGGCTTGCAGAGCCGCTGGGACCACGAGATGTCCGAAATGTGGACCAACCCGTCGATGCCCTCGTCGAGTCCGATGAAGACTCCGAAATCGGTGATGTTCCGGACCCGCCCCTTGACAATGCAGCCCACCGGGTAGCGATCCAAGGCCAGCCGCCACGGGTTGGGTTCGGCTTCCTTCATTGAGAGCGAGATGCGCTTGCGCTCGACGTCCAAATCCTTGACGATCGCCTCGACCTCTTGACCAAGCTGGACGATCTTGGACGGGTGCCGCACCCTCTTCGTCCATGACATCTCGGAGACGTGGATCAAACCCTCGACTCCTGGTTCCAGCTCAATGAACGCGCCGTAGTCGGTCAGGCTGACGATCTTGCCCACAATCTTGGTTCCAGGTTCGTACTTGCCTTCAACCTCATCCCACGGGTTCGAGAACTTCTGCTTGTAACCGAGCGAAACCTTCTGGTCTTCCGGGTAGTACTTGAGGATCACAACCTCGACCTCGTCGCTGATGTTGAACATCTCCGAGGGGTGGATGATGCGTCCCCACGTCATGTCGGTGATGTGGAGCAGGCCATCGACTCCGCCCAAATCCACAAAGACCCCGTAGTCGGTGATGTTCTTGACACTGCCCACGATGAGTGAGCCCTCCTTGAGAACCTTGAGGGTTTCTTTGCGCTTCTCCTCGCGTTCGGCCTCCAGCAGCACACGTCGGGAAAGGACGATGTTGCCGCGCTTGCGGTTGTACTTGAGGATCTTGAATTCGAAGACCTCGCCCAAGAGCTTGTCGAGATTGCGAACTGGTCGCAGGTCCACCTGCGACCCCGGCAGGAACGCCTTGACCCCGATGTCCACCTGCATGCCACCCTTGACGCGGGAGATGATGGTGCCGTTGACGGTGCCCTCTTGCTCAAAGATCTCGCCAACCTTCTCCCACGTTCGACGCTTCTCGGCCTTGCGCTTGGAAACAATGGTGACACCGTCGTCGTCCTCCAGTGCCTCAACGAAGACTTCAAAGATTTCACCGATATCGGCCTCCACCACTCCTTCTTCGTTTAAGAACTCGGTGGTCGGAACGAGGCAATCGGATTTGAAGCCGATGTCAATGGTGACCCACTCCTTGGTGGTGTCGGTTACCGTGCCCTTGACGATGTCCTGCTCTTTGACGCCTAGCAGGCTTTCTTCATAAAGCGTGTCAAAATCCTCGTCTTCTTCAAAGAAGATAAACGATTCGATTGCAGTGTCGCTGATTTCTGCTTCGGTCACTGTGTCCTTTAGGATTGGCCGCGCCCACAGGCACGGGTTAGGGTTAACTCGTTGCGCCAAAACTAGGCGAAGGTCAACTAATAATTATCTGAGAAATCGCTTGCTGAGTCAAGGCGATTCGTACTTTCATGCGGGTTCAACGAGCCTCGGATTTCCCGGCGGACGGCTTCGTCCGTTTCTGCAACGAGCGAGTGCTGCAACAGGCGCTGTGATTCCGGAGCAGCAATCCGTCCGAGCGCCCAAGCGGCGTGTTGCCGAACGAGCGGTTCTGTGTCCCGCAACCCCTTCCCCAACGCCGGAATTGCTTTTGGACTTCCCCAGTTCCCTAGGGCCACGGCGATATTGCGCAGCAACCCACGCCGCTGGGTTCGTTTGAGCGGGCTTTTCCGGAAGCGACGGCGGAACTCCTCCTGATTCATCCCCATCCACTCGAGAAGTTCCGGATGCTGGAATCCCGAGCGCGGCTGGAACGCAGGCTCAGAAGTCCTAGGGGCGTTCCGGTTCCACGGGCAGACTTCTTGACAGATGTCGCACCCGAAAATCCAGTTTCCCATGCGAGTCCGGAGTTCCTGCGGAATCGCTCCTTTCAATTCAATGGTGAGGTAAGAAATACAGCGACGTGCGTCCACGGTGCGGTCCGCGACAATCGCATCGGTGGGACACGCTTCAATGCAACGGGTGCAGGAGCCGCAATCCACTCGTGTGAAGGGAGCATCTGGAGTCAGCGGGAAATCCACGAGCAGTTCCGCGAGGAAAAACCACGAACCCTGCGGCCAGTGGATGAGGTTGGAGTGCTTGCCAAACCAGCCCAGCCCAGCATGATGTGCCAGCTCACGCTCAAGCAGTGGACCGGTGTCCACACACGGGCGGTGCTGCCCGTCACCCACCCGGAATTTCTGCTGAATGCCGTCGGACAGTTCCCGGAGCTTGGCACGGAGGACCTGGTGGTAGTCATCCCCCCACGCATAGCGACTCACCCGCCCCAACGCTGGATTGTTGGACTGCACCGGGTCAGGGTCATCCGTTTGGTAGTGCATTCCAAGGGCAATGAGGGTTTGCGCCTCCGGAAGCAAGTGCCGGGGATCCTCCTTGAGCTCGGCATGCCGCTCCAAATACTCCATTGCTCCGGCATAACCCTGACGGAGCCAATCCTGATAAATCCCAATGGTTCGGCTGGGGGCAACCTTGGCAAATCCAACCAAACCAAAACCAAGTTCCTCGGCTTTTTGGCGAATCCAGATTTCCGGAGTTTCCGGCTTTGCAGACAACACAGGGATGGCGAATGATGCGAAGTGGTGGTAGGGTTTGCAAGTTTAGCACACCTCACGCCTTGATGCCACATTGCCTGCATCCCCCTCCTTCCTCCCTCTGACTGCGCTACTCGTCACTTGCGGGATGCTCACGCCGCAGACCCTTGGACTCTTGGATGCTTTCGAAGGTTTGCTTTCGAAGGGGGGCTATCCGGTTGCAAACTACCCGCAACCGCCTTCCAGCTTGCTCGATCTGACTCCGATCCCGACCAGCCCCCTCACCCCAACCCGGCGACCGGATCGACTTCACAGCATCAATCGAACACACTTGAACCAAGTCATCGCTTCCGAGTTGCAGGGACTTCACGAAACTTCGGACACCGCCGCATCCTCCAACAACCCTCAGCCGAGTCTCTTCAAGCTGATGTTGGGGTTCGACCGCTTCAGCCGCTTGCGGTATGGGCGTGGGGTGGGACGTCTTCCGGATCAGCGTTCCTTGCGCGAACTGACGGCTTACCTGATGAACAGCCGCTGGCATCACGAAGTGCTTGCGCGGCGACTGAACTCGCAGGATCGGTCCGTCACTGAAGCACGGCTCCTGCGGGTTTTCGTCACCGCCCATGCAGGAGCACACTTCTTCGAGCTGCCGTTCCCCACCTTCTTCTGCCTGCTTTTTCAGGAATCGCAACTCGACTTCACCGTGACCAGCCGCACCGGAGCCCGAGGTGTCGCTCAACTCACAGCGATTGGTTTGCGGCAGGTCAACCAACTCCGGAAGCAGCCGGAATGGGAAACCCGCTTGCAGCGGGCCTACCGCCACCTCGGCTTACTGCATCACGATCCGGAGTTTCAACACTGGCAGCAACAGCTTGGCTTGAGCCGCTTTCCCCTCGACCTCCAGACCCTTCCGCAACAGGTGCGGCTGGACCGCATCGGCCCGGAGATGGTCCGGAAAACCCTGTGGCGGCTGAAGTGGCAGGGACAGCAGACGTGGGACGACACGGTGGTGCGCCGACTCAGCTATCGGCTACGGCGCGGGTGGTGGGTGGCGGATCGCTTGATGCCCGTGCAAAGCGCGTTCAACCTCGCCGTGGAGCAGCACTTCGGCAACGATCCCAACAGCGTGTTTCATCCGGAAACAAACATCCTGCTGGGTGCGATGCTTGTGCGCTACTACCTGCGTTATCCATGAGTCCCCTGTGAAAAGTATTGGCTCATGTCGGCAAATAGGTGAAGCCGGTGTTGTTTTGGTGTATTATGATCCTTTTGAATTGACAACCTTCCAGCAGGAATACGGAGATGATCCAGTTTCCCATCAAGGCTTTGCT
>PBTB01000011.1 GCA_002726945.1 Deltaproteobacteria bacterium
AATCAGCAAAAAATGGGATTTTTGATGAGTTTTCCCAAAATCTTCGCTTCTTGAAAATAGGTGAATGCCCTTAAATATCATGGAGTTACCTAATTTTCGGCCAAGCACAATATAACCTCTTTTCTTCGTCTCTCGCTCTTCGGACAAAGATGATTCTGATTCGACGTTCTCGAGTCATGTAATGCCACCCACAATTTGTTGTCGGAAAAAGCAATAAGAGCAAATCTGGATTCAGTATCACTACGGGCTTGAATCTGAAGCCGATCTTCATCTTTCCAAAGAGTTTGAGCTTCCTCAAAATCTATCCCATGTTTTTTCTTATTGGATACACTTTTTCGCGGATCGTACTCAAATTTTCGGGCTGCTTGCCATCCAAAGCCACCTGCCCCTTCCGGACTCTGCTCAAGCAGTTGCTGGAAACTGGAGCACGCAGACTCCATGCCCGCTCCCAAGGGTGCCCGCAAAAATCAACGGACGCATGACTGGCAGCAGCACACACTGGAGTGATTGAGTGAATGTCTCACTTTTACTTGCACCCCTGTGCCACAAAAGTTGCAATTTTGTTGACCGCTCAGAAAATCCGTGCTATGCTGATGGATTGCTTTCATGACCCTGCCCTGAAGAAATCCTCATTTTGTTTTCCCACGGCACACCCTGAGAGCCCCGGCCCCCGCAACGGAAGTACCGTTGAGTGAGGGCGATCTGGATTGTCCGTGCCGTTTGTTCCGGTTGAGCGACGCTCCCGGAGCCATGTGTCCCTTTGTGTGTGACGCTGGCGTGGCGATTCCTGTCTTTTCACCACCCATTTGGAGTGTTATGCACACCTTTCAAGAGTTCCCGCTGGCGACCCCATTGCATCAAGCATTGGGCGAGCTGGACTTTCACACCCCCACCCCGATTCAGTACGAATCCATCCCGAAACTGCTTGACGGGCAAGACCTGCTGGGTATCGCGCAAACGGGCACGGGCAAGACCGCCGCATTCGTGCTGCCGCTGCTGCACCGTCTGGCGGCAGAGGACAACGTTGCCGAGCGCAAGCGTCCACGAGCGCTGATTCTCGTTCCAACCCGCGAACTTGCCGTGCAAGTGAACAGCGTGATCCACCAACTTGGACGACACCTCCGGCTGCCCTGCGGGGTGGTCTATGGCGGGGTGCGTCTGCCGCCGCAGCGGCGCATGCTTCAGAACGGAGTCGAGGTCTTGGTCGCCACGCCCGGACGCCTGCGCGATCACATGGAACAGGGGAACGTTTTCTTGGGTGACGTGGAGGTGCTGGTGCTCGACGAGGCCGACCGCATGTTGGACATCGGATTTCTCCCGGAAATCAAGCGCATTGTCGCATTGCTCCCGAAGTCTCGGCAGAACATGCTCTTTTCGGCGACGATGCCCAAGGGGGTTGCGGAGTTGGTGAAGACGCTGCTCAACGATCCGGTGCGGGTGGAGATTGCTCCGGAATCCAAGACGGTCGAGCGCGTCGAACAGCGCGTGATGATGGTGGACAAGAAGCTCAAGCGCGACCTGCTCCGCACCCTGCTGCATGAAGCTCAGGTGTCGCGGGGACTCGTCTTCACCCGCACCAAGTTCGGGGCCGACAAGCTAGCAAAAACTCTCAGCGGAGAAGGCGTCCGCGCCGATTCGATCCACGGCAACCGCAGCCAGAGCCAGCGTGAGCGGGCGTTGCGGGGCTTCCGGACGGGTCAACTCAAGGTGCTGGTCGCCACGGATGTCGCCTCTCGTGGCATTGATGTCACAGGCATCTCGCACGTTTTCAACTACGAACTCCCGGACGAGCCGGAAAGCTATGTCCACCGCATTGGCCGCACGGCGCGTGCGGGTGCAGATGGCATCGCCGTTTCGCTCTGTGCCCCGGACGAGCGCAAGAAACTCAAGTCCATCGAGCGTGTGCTGAAGCAGTCCATTCCTGTTCACAAATGGACGATCTCCAAGGAGTTTGACCGCCCCGCCTCATCTCGGACGGAAGGGTCCGGGGAGAATCGGCGTGAGGATTATTCTGCAAACACGGAAGGGTTTGAAAAACCTGCACGATGGAAGAACTCTGCGGATGGAAAACGTTCCGGGAGCACCCAGCAGTCGTTTGAGTCGCAGCGTCCGGAGCGCAAGCGCTTTGACGAACCACAAGACAAACGCCCGAACCGCAGAAACTTCCGGGACGATTCCAGATTTGAAGCAGACCCGTGGCAGCGTGGTCAGAAGAAATCGGCATCCCAGCGCGAGGAACGCGGACAATCCAAGAAATGGAACGGTGAACGCCAAGGACGGCAGCCCGCTCGCGAGGAGGATGCCGGATTCCGCCGCAACTCGGATCGCTTTGGCGAACGTTCTGGAGGTTTCCAGAAAGCGCGCTCCTTCGATGCGGATCGTGGCTCCTTCCGAAACGGGAAACGGGATGACAATCAGCGCGGAAATTCACGGGATTCCCAGAAGTTTGACCGCAAGCCTGCACCACGAAACGGGGAAGACCGGGGAGATTTCAAACGCTTTGAACGCAAACCTTCCGACCGACACTGGGAAGACCGGGGAGCGTCTCAGCGCTTCGACCGTAAGCCCTCCGACCGACGCTTTGAGCAGAGCAGCGACTGCGAGCCACGTGGTCAACGTTTCGAGCGCGACGGGGATTTTCGGGAGCAACGCTCGGAGGACTTCCGGGAGAAGGAGGTGTGGAAACCACGTGACTGGTCGAAATCGACGGGGCGGTCGAAATCGACGGGGCGCAAGCGCCGGCGCGGCTAAGCCTCTGAACTTGTCTCGGCGACTGGTTCTGGGGCGGAAGTGGACTCTGGCTCCGGTGCTGGTTCTTCGCCACTCAACTGGTTGAGCGTGGCCACCGCCCACTCGCAAAGCTCCTCCTCGGTGCCGAAATCCAACCGGGTGTACTTCTGATCTCCGGCGATCACAGACCCCTTGTGCGGGGCTTGCAGGTTGAGGTAGAGGTGAATCCCCACGCCTTGCCGCGTGGCGTGGAACACGAGGGGCGGTTCTCCGTTCTCGCCCTTGAGGTTTGGCACAAAGCCGAGGCAGACGAGTTCGTAGAGCAAATCCTTGAGGCTCATGGTCAATCCTTGCAGGGCTTGTGGAATGCACGCGATTTCAGACCGCTTGAACTCTAACCAAGGCTTGGCACAATCTCAAGCTGGAGCAGGGGCGCGGACTCAGCGCAAGGAGCGCACGAGGTAGGCGAGAATCGGATCGGGAGCAACGGGTTTGATGAAGGCGGCTGTCTGGAACGTCGGAGGGTGCAGCAGGCGCTTTGCGATCATGCGCTCCAGCACGGGCTGGTAGTCGTGATGCGTCTTGCCGATGAGCAGGGCCTCCAGTGTTTGTCCGGATTGGAAGCGTAGCAGCATCGTCCGGAAGCCCCGCAGGTAAACGTAATCCTTGGTGAAACCCCGACCACGATACGCCCGCACCGTCACGTCAAAGGCGCGTTCCGGGTCAATCTCGTACTGTTCGACCAGCCGCTGAAAGGTGTGCCGGAACTCGGTGCCTTCCACCACCTCGTGGACTGCAATCACGCGCAACGCGATTTCCCGGAGGCGTTGCAGCGTGAGGTTTCCGGAAAGGTACTCGCTCAACACCCCCAAGCCCTCTTGTGTGATCGTGTTGACCGGAAGCCCAATTTGCAGGACGCGCAGCGGCTGTCTGCGGGCGTTGAGGGTGGTGAGGTAGTGAACTCCGACCTCGTGATGCGCCAAGGCGTGGGTTTCCTGCGCGGAGAACCGAGCGGTTTTGCGAATGCGCAGGCCACGAGGTCCGGCGATGGCCTTGGAGACAAGTCGGTCGGTGTATTCAATGCCGCAACTGAAGCCGTGGTCGCGTGCGGTTGCTTCAAAAATGCGTGCGGTTGCCTCCGGGTGCAGCGTGTCCTCCTGCTCGTCCGCTTCCAACGGCGCACCGTGGAGCAGGAATTCCGCATCCTTGAGTTCCTGCCGTCCTGGACGTCCGAAGTAGCGTAAGCTGTCGTAGAGGAACCTTTCCGTGCCAAGCGACTGCAAGAGGTCCAGCCGATCCGAGCAGTCCTGCACCACCTCCACATAAAGCTGCTGGATTTCGGGGTCGGTGATCTCCTCCAGCGGGACGCGATGCAGGGTGCGTTTCTGGACAATCGGTTCAAGTTCCGGGAGCCGATACGAAAAGGCGGGATTGCGGGAACCCTGCTTTTTCAGAAAGCGGCGGCGTTCCGATTCGAGGTTGACCGGAGTGAGATAGTGCAGCAAATCCGGAGCCTTCGCCGCACGGGCCACGGTGCGGTCAATGCGCCGCAAGGTGGGATCAGGGTAACACTCAGGCATCTGCTCCATCCGCATGGATTTGCGGCCTCCAAGCTTGCACTCGCGTTTCCACGAAGTCAATCACCGACGCTTGTAGCCGCACATTATTGAAGCGGTTGATGCGTGTGAGTCCACCCGGGCTGCACACGTTGACCTCGAGCAACTTGTCTGCAATCACATCAAGCCCAACGAAATCCAACCCGTCGGCGACGAGTTCCGGACCAAGCTGTTGGCAGAGGCGTTGTTCGGTTGAGGTCAGGGTGTGGGGCTTTGCCTCTCCGCCTGCGTGAAGGTTGCTGCGAAACCCGCCTTCCGGAGGCCGCCGCTGCATGGCCCCAAGCGGTTCGCCGTCCAACAAGAGGATGCGCACGTCTCCCGGCTCCGGACTTTCAACGTACTCCTGCACCATCACATAGTCCGATTCCGAACCAAACCGTCCGTCCGTGTAGCGGCGCAGCACGGTGTCCAAGTTTTCCGGATCGTCAGGTTCCACCACCGACACCCCGTTTCCCGCGAGCCCGCGTAGGGGTTTCAGCACCACACGTCCGTTCATGCTCTCAATGATGCGCTTGAGTTCGCTGCGGTCGTTCAAGACGTGGGTGGCGGGCAAGCAGGCTTGGGTGGCGGCAGACAGCGTGAGCGGATAGAGTTTGCTTTCAGCACGGCGTAAGCCCTCAATCGAGTTGAGCAGAAACACATCGTTCTGCACCACGTCGAGAAAACCCAACACCTCGGAATCCAGCGGCGGGGGCAGACGGATGAGGAGGGCGTCGAATTCCGAGAGTGGGAGTTTCTGCTCGGAAAAGCAGAGGTTGGTGTGGAAGGCTTCCGGTGAGGCGTCTGGTGTGGAACTGGGTTCGACGACCCGGCAATTTGCATAGGGGACTTGGTGGTGCACCAGTAGGTGGTCGGGGTGCATGACCCCGACCCGATGCCCTCGCCGAGCGCATTCGTGGAGCAGCCGCAGGGTGGAGTCGAAGCGGGGATCGACCCGCTCCCACGCATACATCAGGAAACCGATGTTCATGGCAGCACCCTTCAGCGGACCGCGAGGGCAAACACGCCGAGGGCGTCCAAAACGAGGATGAAGTCGGTGAACCCCACACAGAGCAGCACGCCCCAGAGGCGTCCGGACACCACAGAGTTGCGCTGGAACGCGAAGCTCGTGAAGATGCCGAGGTTCATGATCAACAACAGCGTCATGCCGAGCCAGTCTTGGAAACCGGCAGAGGGAGAGGCGTGATAGAAGGCCCCCACCATCACCACGCCCACGAGGTCAACGCAGCCCACACGGTAGAGCCACGCGCCATTGCGGGTGCGCCACCACAACAGCAGGGCGGCAAGGTGCAGGAAGATGAGCAGCAGGAGGGTGCCAACGGCACCGAGTGGGGTCATCCGTTTGACTCTCGATCAAGGCGTGTTCTTGCCACTTGGATGCACCCGGAATCCCAAGTGAAACCAGAATCTCCTAAAGTAACCCACGGGCGGCAAGGTTACGCATCAGCGCCGAGGTGCCGAAGGTCCCTCCGTCTGCCCGAAAGACGACCTCATCTGGGAGACCCGCGTCCCGGATCATCCGGGGACTCATCTTCAAACCCCTCGTCGTCAAAAGAATCGGGGTTTTCTTCAGCAGTGGTGATGTCCTCCTCAGAAAGATCGTCCATCCAGTCATCCTCATCGTCATCAAAGCCAAGGCTGGAAGCGGGCTGCACAGCGGCGGTGGCGACCCTCGCCCCGGCCCCCTCCTTGGAGTCATCCGGGTAGTCCTCTCCAGTCACGGCAATGATGTACTCCCGCAGCCAAGCCTGTTCCTCCGGAGTGATCTCGGTGAACTGGATGGCCGACTGGTAGTACCACTCGATGGGCCAACACCAGCAAACCCTTCCGGTGATTTGGAAATCAGGACGGAACCCCACCGAGACTTCACTGTTGTCCGCAAGCGGGGTTTCGCAGTGAAAGCGGATGCCGTTGAGGGAAATGTCCAAGCCGGTGGCGGCAGAGTCGATTGAATCCCCGGTGCGGATTTCAAGCTTCTCCTCAAAGAGGACTCGGAGGTACTGTCGTCGTTCTGCACCCATGGGGATACTCCATAAATGAGGGTGTCCGGAAATGGGACAGGACTCGGTTGCCGGATCGCAGCCGCGCCTGCAATGGTGCAATCATACGCACAAAGCGAGGGAGCAACAAGCCCATCCGAAACGGCTCCTGTGATCTCCGGAGGAATCTGGTAGATTTTTTGAGTGCGTGTATCGCCAGAATTAGTCTCACCGAGGGTTCATTTCTCGGTAAAATCTCGATAGTCCCCCCTCTTGAGGGTTGGTGCCTGTTCTCAGCAAAATTCACTCTGTAAAGGGTTGGGATTTTGCAACTGCAAGATTTTGCCTTCATAGGTGAAACGTGTTTTTCAGCAGACCCTACCTAATCTTCAACTGACGGCAAATTTCCGACTTCACCGCATCCACCGACACACCGTGAAGGCACTCAAGGCCACACTCCGGAAATCGACACTGCGACTTGCAGCCAGGGTCATGCTCAAGCGCCAAGTGCTTGTTGGAATCCGGAGGAGTCCAACTCACGACTCGAGGTTGGCCGAACACCGCAACGGTCGGAGTGTTGACTGCAATCGCAAAATGCCGGGGACCGTTGTCATTGCCAACGTGTAAACGCACCTTCTCCAGCAATGCACTCGTCTGGCCAAGCGTCGGCACGTCATAATCCGGAAGTGCCGGGTTCCTCATCTTGGAACGCACGGCGTCTACGAAAGGCTGCTCTCCCGGTCCCCATAAAAACAGGATTTTGGCCTGAAATCCCTCCACCAGCCAGTCGGCCACCTGCGCAAAATATCCACTGGGCCAGACCTTGTAGGGTTGCCGAGAGACTGGAGAAATCGAAACCAGTAGGTCATCTGGCATCACTCCCATTCCCTCAAGCAACTCTTGGGCGTAGTCACGCTCCTGATCACTGATTGGAAAATCAAGTGCAAGCGTCCCGCCGCTTGCACCAAGGGGTTCGATGAGACGCAGTTTGTCCGCCGCCGAGTAGGAGGGCCGATCATAGGGCCGGACCTTGTGGTGGTACGCCAAGTGACGCCCACGGTGATTGAAACCAATCCGAGTCTTAGCACCGCTCATCCAGCACAAAAACGCACTGCGAGGATTTCCGTGAAAGTCAATCGCTGCATCATATCGACCTCTCCGGAGTTTTTTGATGAATCCCCAGCCCTCACCCATCCCCCACCGTCTGTCCAATAGGAGCAATTCGTCAAGATAGGGATTGAGTCGCAGCACCTGATCGCTCGGAGATTCCGTGACAAAGCTCAGGTGCGAATCCGGGTCGTGTTGCTTGAGGGCGCGGATGGCGGGAGTGACCATCAGCACATCCCCAATCTGCCGGAGTTGGATGAGCAAGATTTTCATCTGCTCTTGCTTCCTGCTCTCCCGCTGCTTTCCTGAACTCCCCGAAGCCGTTCCTTGGGTGTCGAAACCTCCAGAATTCGGGCGCAAATCTGATCATCCGACAAAACCACTTCGGCTTTTGCAACCATGCGGTTGTTCACCCACACCTCCAGCGGCGCCTGATTCTCGGCATCCAACTCGACAATCGATCCCTGCCCAAGCTTGAGAACCTCCTCAATCTCCAAGTCGCACTTGCCCAGCACCAAGCGTACAGAGAGGGGCATGTCCATGAGCCGATCTAGTTTGATTCCCTGAGCCACTTTCGCTCCAAATCCGTGTAACAAAGAAACTCGAGAGTCATACGTTCTCGTGTCATGCCGGACTTGATCCGGCATCTATTTTCGGTAATACGCTGAAATGATTATAGATTCATGCTTTTGTTGGAATGACAACGTGCATTTTTCAACATCAATAATTTCAGTGAGTTATGAAAACGTATGACTCTCGAGCAAAGAAAAAAATTGCAATTTTTGGGGGGTTTGCTATATTCATAGACTTATCCTCAACCCTATCGGAGACAAACAATGTCCCCTAGAGCAGCGACTACAGCCCGTAGAAACAACAAAACGCATCCCAACAAACGTAACCTCAAGAAGCGCCTGAAGCAGATTGAGGAAAACGTCCGGATCCTCCAGAAGCTTGCTGAGGAGGATGCCTGATCTGGAGGAGTCCCAACTCCCCTTGGAATCTCTCCCCGCCCTCCAAAGCGGGGTGCTGTTTTCCGAGCTTCTGGACTCCCAATCCGATCCCCAGCAACTCATCCCCCTCCTTTTCTCCCTGTGGAAATCCGAGCGACTTGAAGTGTTGCGGAGTTGGGAGGGACTTCTGGAGCCTCCCATCCTCTCGGAATACTCCGAGAGCGGCTGCCTGCTTCCGGACGACCTGCTCCGGATTCCAGCAAGCCCCGTACAGACAACTCTAAGGATTGCGACTTGGAACGTCAACTCCATCCGCTCTCGGCTTCCCAACCTCCTCCAATGGCTTGAAGCCCATCAGCCTGATGTCATTGGTCTTCAAGAAACCAAGACCGAGGATCCGTTCTTTCCTCGCGAGGAGTTCGAAAAGCTCGGGTACACCCCCGCAATCCACGGCCAAAAAACCTACAATGGCGTTGCACTACTCTCTCGCTTTCCGCTCACAGAAGTACGGAAAGGTTTTCAAAACGGGTATGATCCGGAAAACGCCCGGCTGATCTCGGCGGAGGTTCAAGGACTCCGCATCATCAACACCTACGTCCCTCAAGGGCAAACGGTGGAATCGGATAAGTTTCGCTACAAGCTGGAATTCCTAGAGCAGTTCCGGAAAGAGTTGAAAATGATCTCAGGCCACCAACCGTTGTTGGTGATGGGCGATTTCAACATCGCTCCGGAAGCAAAGGACTTGGTTGCTCCGGAAATCATGGCCGGTAAGGTCAGCTTCCATCCGCACGAACACGCTTGGTTACACCAAATGCAGCAGCTTGGCTTCACGGACCTTTTCCGCAAGTACGAATCTGGAGCCGGGCACTACTCCTGGTGGGATTACCGAACCTGTGGATTTGAACGAGGCGAGGGTATGCGCATTGACTACATCCTCGCCAATTCCGCAGCACAGCAAGCCTGCAAGTCATGCTGGATCGACATGGAGCCCCGTGCGGCGTTGAAGCCTTCTGATCATGCTCCTGTAATCTGCGAGTTGGAATGGACCTGCTCTTAATGATGCCCTTCCCCTGCCAAAGACTGAGGGTCGCCTTTGTTGGTTGCCTGCTTCTTGCATTTTCCTCAACCGGACTTGAGGCCGCCGAACGAGAGGCTCCCAACGGGATCGCAATTGTTGTGGATCTTCCCTTGCGTGTGGTTGGCATCGGAGCCACCGTTATCGGATCAGGGGTTTTCTTGGTGGCCCTTCCCTTTGCTCTGAGCTCGGGAAGCACGGAGGACACTTGGGACGCACTGGTCGTGAGTCCGTTCCGCTTTACGTTTGTACGCCCCATGGGGGTCATTGATGACTGGAAAGAAACGGAATCCAATGAAGATGAAGACTAGGAAGACTCGGCCAATCAGCGCAGCCCTTGTTGCAGGAGTGCTGCTTCTCTGGAGCCTGAACTCAGCAAAGGCGGACACCATTTCCGCGAGCGTGGGCATTCCGCTTTCGCACCAGTTTTCTGGAAAATACTCAACCTCCGGAACAGAATCGAGCATCACATCAGGCTCCCCCTCCGGAGTTTTCCTTGGAATCACTCTGCCCTTCCTCATGGGGTTTGGCGTTGAGTCCTACGAAACCCCGATCAAGATGATCGGCAGCACAAGCTACAGCAACACGAAGGTCTCCACCACCATGGCCGACCTGCTCTTCAACCTGCCCATTCCTGTCATCAACATAAGCTTGGGGCTCGGAACGGGAACAACAAAGATCAATTCAACTTCCAGCGAACTGGGCACCGACTGGAAGACAGGCTCCCCCACTCAGTTTCTGGCAAGCGTAGGTTACAATATTTTGCCCTTGATCGATCTCCACCTGAGTTACCGGATGGTCTCATCCCATACCATCACACGCATAAGTAGTAGTTCCACCAAGGCCGACTTGGGAGGATCGGTTACAGGAATCGGTGTCAAGATCGGTTTCTAGCAAATCTTCATGACCGGACTCAATCGCATCTCGCAACTAACCACTGCCGTCTTTGTCCTCACTGCTGTGGGTTGGGTCGGGTCAGCCAGTGCCCAATTCATCGGAGCCAGTGTTGATGCTGTAATTTCCTACTCGGCGACCAATGTCACTGCGAAAAGCCTGAGTGGAGGGTCGGTTGGCATCTCCCATCCGATCCCCTTGATCCCCAACATTGGCGGAACGGTCCTCGCTTTCACGGATACAGAAACCAGCAGTGTCACCTCGCCCTCTTCTTCCAGGCTGACTCTGATAACCAAGGTCAAGCTTCAAACGATCAACTTCTTCTACCATATTCCCTTTCCTGTAGTCACCATGGTCGTTGGTGCGGGATTTGGCACGATCAAGACCTCGGCAAACGCAGACTTGGATTCCAGCACAGAAGACCTCAGCAACAAGGGTGATGTCGCCGAGGGATTCATCCACATCGGCCTGCCCTTCTACAACTTGCTGGAGTTTCACTTGGGATACTACGTCATTAGCGCCCCCAAGCTTGATCGCCTGAATGGCACCAGCAGGGATTACAGTTCTCACACCGCCAGCAACATTGAACAGAAAAAATCCTACTCTGGAGGCATGACCACGGTTGGCTTACAAATCGCGTTCTGAACTTCCCTCCCCCTTCCCCTCCAGCGTCCACTTTTTCGCGTCCAGCATCCCTGAGCCTCCTTTGGCATTGCCCGAGGAAGAAGCAGCGGTGAGCTCTGCCATCAGTTCCCCGTCCCGGCTCAAGGAGTTTAGGCGCGGACGGTATTGCGCTCGACTCGCACTTCAGCAAATGCAGATCGACTCACCAATTCCCAGAAATCCAGACACCCGAGAACCCCTCTGGCCGGATGGTGTCGTTGGAAGCATCACCCACTCAGGAAAATGGGCGGTAGCAGTAGTGGCTTCAGTTTCGGAAATCGCAGCAATTGGGATCGATGTGGAACAGATCAAACGATCCATCAACCCCGGAATTGCCCGGCTCGTCTGCACCGAGGATGAGACAGCTTGGCTGGAGAGCCTTGACTCCGCTCAAGCTGATTTGGGACTGAAGGCCATCTTTTCTGCCAAGGAATCCATCTACAAATGCCTGTTTCCCCGTTGTCGAGTCCCCCTGACGTTTCAGGATGCAACCATCGCGCTACTACCGGATTGGAATGGATTTCATTTTCAGTTGCACTGTCTCTGTCCTCCTCTCATCATCGAGCAAGAGGCGCGACTGGAGGGCGTACTCCGTCTCAGCCGCCAAACGATCCTTTCAGGAGTCTTCATAAAATCTATGAAATCAACAGGATAAATCCGATATCAACACTTTCCTCAAAACTCTTCCAATATTTATCAACAGAACCAAAAAAATCCTGTAATTTCGTCCAGTTCTTGCTACATTGGATCAATTCTGGTAAACCCAGTCGAACTTTTTCAAATCCTTGGAGCAAACAAAAAAGTTTATTAAATTCAGTGCATTGTAGAGTTATCAACAAATCAACCCTGCTCTAACTACTATTAAAGAAGAATTATGGATATCTTAATCAAGACCTCAGTATTGCGAGAGGCGCTTCAGAATGTGATTGCCGTGATCGACAAGAGTTTTGCAAAACCGATCCTGTCCAATTTCCTGATCAAAACCTTGGAGTTCGAAGAAGGTGAGGCTCAAGCGGAATTCACGGCAACGGATTACGAGTTGTCGTTGATCGAAAGGCATTCCGTCGAGATTCGTGAGAGAGGGAGTATCTGTGTCAACGCGAGGAAGATGTACGACATCGTTCGGGAGTTTTCNGGAGAGATGGTNCANNTTCAATCGACAGANCAGCTCTGGGTGAACNCNACCTGNGGGNNTTCGNAACTNCNGCTNCCAACNGTGGAGGTCGGCTTGTATCCGCAGACGGAGATTGAGGANCTTCCGGAAAANCTNTCAATTCCGGTCGAGGATCTGAAGCGCGGAATCGACATGACGCTTTTCGCGGCGCAGACNAACGAGTCCCGCAGAAACCTGATGGGGGTGAANNTGACCACTCCGGAGACGGGAAAGGTGCGNTGGNTGGCAACNGACGGGCATCGGCTNGCACANGTGCTTTCNGAAACNGANNGNACAAGCTTTTCCCAAGTGCAGGANGTGATCATTCCCCGGAANNCACTGAGCGAGGTGAGNCGCTCGGNTGAGNTGTTTGGNGACACCGTTCAGGTCAGTTTCNATGATCGNGTGATGCAGTTNATGGGCAATNACCTCNCCTACAAGACNCGGCTGATCGAGGGAAAGTTCCCGAACTGNGATCCGATCATTCCCAAGGACAACACTNTGGTGNCCACNGTGGACCGGGAGNGTTTNNTCAGTTCGCTCAAGATTGTNTCCTCCATCAGCACGGAAAAGCTCCGNCCNGTGAANCTNACGCTGAGTTCCGGNAANCTCCGGGTGGAAAGTGAAAAGGCCGAGTATGGNGAGGTTAGTGATGAACTGGANGCANAGTANTCCGGAGAGGATTTNCAGATNGGCTTCAACTCNCGCTACCTGCTGGATACCCTCGGAGTGATGTCNACCAGCTCAGGTTNGNATGGAGTTCAAGAACCCCATGAGTCCCAGTGTNGTCCGAGAGGAAGCNGATGGTTCCTTCCTGTCGGTGATNATGCCTTTGCGGATTGAATGGTAGTTCGNGGNCTGAANCTGACNGGATTTCGNAACTACANNACACTNTCCGNCAAGTTCTCGCCCNCCTGCAATTGGATCANCGGGAGCAACGNCCAAGGNAAAACCAATCTGGTNGAGGCNATCCACTATCTCTGCAACCTCGAATCCTTCCGGACACGCAAAACCACCATCCTGCTCAACACCGGGAGTTGTGCAACCCGTCTTGTAGGCGAAGTTGAACGGAACTCCGTCCTTCACAAAATCGACATCACGGTTAACGAGAAAGGTCGACGCGTCCTCTTGGACCACAAGGTGCTCCAGCGGACTTCCGAATATATGTTGTCCTTTGCCTCNCTCGCCTTCGCTCCAGAAGGTGTGAGCTTGTTCCGGAATCAACCTCAGGAACGCCGCCGTTTTTTTAACCGAACCCTTTCATTGCTTGATTCAACCCATCTTGCCGATTTGCAGAGCTACAAGGAGGTGCTGGGTCAGAAAAATATTCTNCTGAAAAAACAGCAGCTTGAAGCGGAAATAAAACCGTGGAACGAACTGCTCGCTCGTTATGGAGTCAGCATCACAAAAAAACGACAGNAATTTGTTGCACAAGTCAACGAAACACTCTCCTCGGTTTTTCAGGAATTGACAGGGCGAGAGGATGCTCTTGAATTGCAGTACGAACCTGCTCTCCGTAGCTGGGATAAAGGAGAGGGTTCGGTTCTTCATGAAATTGAGAGTTCCCTTGAGAGGGAACGACAATACGGCCATGCGCTGGTTGGTCCTCACCGAGATGACTACCGGATGCAACTTGGTGAGAGAAGAGATCGGGAGTTCTTTTCTCAAGGAGAGTATCGCATCACATATTTGTCTTTAAAATTGTGTATAAATTCGGTATTAATAAAGAAGACGGGGAACCATCCGGTCATCATTTTGGATGACTTGTTTTCAGAGTTGGATCAAAGGATAGTCAACCATACAATTTCAACGCTTGAAAAAATNGAGAACCAAGTTTTTATTACTTCGACAACCCTTCCTCAAGGAGGAGCGGTTCATGGCGAGAAAATCCAGATTTTTCAAGGACGGNTTGTGGAGTGATACGGATTCAAAGATTGNATTGCATTTTTTAGACTAAGAAAAGGAGTTTCAATGNCAGAGGTAGTGGCAGCAACGAACTACAATGAATCAAACATCACCGTNCTGAAGGGGCTTGAGGCNGTCCGGCTCCGACCGGGCATGTACATNGGNGGGAAGGATGCAGCGGCCCTGCACCACTTGGTCTTTGAGATNGTGGACAACAGNGTGGACGANGCNNTGGTGGGCTACTGCACTGAGATTAGCGTGGACCTGAATCACGACAACAGTGTGACGGTCCACGACAACGGACGTGGCATTCCGGTGGGACTCCATGAGGACGAAGGGGTTTCGGCTCTGGAAGTGATCATGACGCGCCTCCACGCTGGAGGAAAGTTCGACAACAGCAACTACAAGGTTTCCGGAGGGTTGAACGGCGTTGGAGCCTCGGTGGTCAACGCGCTCTCCAACCACCTGATCGTTGAGGTTGACCGTGAAGGGTTCTTGTGGCGTCAGGAATATCGGAAAGGGAAAGTGGTTTCCCCTCTCAATCAGATCCGGAGTAGTCAAGATACTGGGACGCGGACACGCTTTTGGCCCGACGACACGATTTTCGACGAGGTTGAGTTCACCTATGAATTGCTGGCCCAGCGCTTGCGGGAGTTGGCCTTCCTGAACCGAGGAGTCCTGATCAAAATTCACGATCACCGCACGGACCGGCGACAGGAGTTTCACTATGAGGGAGGCATCGTTTCCTTTGTCGAACATCTGGGCCAGAATAAGACGGTGCTTCATGACCCGCCGGTCTCCATTGCCGGGGGGATGGAGGGCTTGGCAGTCGAGGTCGCGTTCCAGTACAACGATTCCTACTCGGACCAGATCTTCGCATTTGTCAACAACATCAACACTATTGAGGGAGGAACCCACTTGACGGGGTTCCGGACGGCCCTCACTCGAACTCTGAACAACTACTTGGTGACAAACGGAAACGGAAGTGCCTCCAAGGAAAACCTGAGTGGCGAGGATGTCCGGGAGGGGTTGATTGCCGTCATCAGCGTTCGCATCGTCAATCCGCAGTTTGAGTCGCAGAAAAAAATCAAGCTCACCAACACGGAAGTACGCGGCAAAGTGGAGTCGATGGTTTCAGATCGTTTGTCGGCATTCTTGGAAGAGAACCCTGCTGTGGCAAAACGAATCATTGCCAAGGCTGTTGACGCACAACATGCCCGGTTGGCTGCTCGCAAAGCTCGGGACCTGACTCGCCGGAAGAACGCGCTGGAAATCAGTGCTTTGCCAGGAAAACTGGCGGACTGCCAAGAGTCTGATCCGGCCCTCAGCGAACTGTTCTTGGTCGAGGGAGACTCTGCAGGAGGATCGGCCAAGCAAGGACGTGAGCGTCGTAATCAGGCGATTTTGCCTTTGCGCGGTAAAATCCTGAATGTCGAGAAAGCACGGGACGACAAGATGCTCAGCAACAATGAGATCAAGACGATCATCACCGCACTGGGCGCAGGATTCGGCAGGGAAAATTTCGATATCGAAAAACTCCGCTACCACAAGATCATTGTTATGGCAGATGCAGATGTTGATGGTAGCCACATCCTCACACTCATCCTGACGTTCTTTTACCGCCAAATGCCCTCGATCATTGAGCGCGGGCACCTCTATATTGCCCAGCCACCGCTCTACAAGGCGAAGCGCGGCAAGGAGGACTTCTATGTTCGGGATGAGCGTTCGTTAAACGAGCGGTTACTTGGCCTTGCTCAAACCAAGGTCCAACTCATTGCGGCTGATGGGCGAGTGTACTCCGGAACCGGGTTGCAGGAATTGAACGATATTCTGCGGCAGTACACGGAACTGCGGAATCGGATGGGACTCAACCCAGAATTGGACCAACTCCTTGGCATGATGTTGGGCAGTGGGATTGAACTGGAGGAAACCAATGGAGTGGAAGGGATTCTCAGGAAGTTGGAGGGCTTGCGGCCACAGCACCCGGAGTTGTTGATCGAGGTTGATGCCGAGCAATCAGGTGGGGTGTTGCGGATCGTGTCCGGGGAGTTGGTGTTGGAACTCACCTTAGGATTGTTGCGCAATCTGCATGTCGCTGATTACGAAAGGCTCCGGGAGCTTTACGGGTTTCTTGATAAGCGGCTGGGACAAGCACCCGTACAGGTTGAGGAACTGCAATCGGGCGAGCGCACCGAGTTTCAGGAATGGCGGCAGATCCAGGGATTCCTGTTGGAGTTTGGCAAGAAGGGAATCTACATCCAGCGCTACAAAGGGCTGGGAGAGATGAACCCCGATCAGCTTTGGGANACCACCCTTGATCCGGAGCATCGCACNCTCAANCAGGTGCNAATTGAGGATTTGGTGGAAACGGACGGAATGTTCACCGTTCTGATGGGGGANCAAGTGGAACCACGNCGGCAGTTCATTGANNAGAACGCNCTGCGGGTCAAGAATCTGGACGTTTGATGTCNGNAAACCTGCCTGTTCTCGCCATCGTTGGACGCNCCAACGTTGGCAAATCCACNCTNTTCAACCGCTTGGTGGGNCGACNCCGGGCGATTGTGGANGANNTTCCCGGAGTGACGCGGGACCGGAACTANGGNACNGCGAGCTACAACNATTACGAGTTTCTGGCCATNGACACNGGNGGGTTTGAGCCGGAATCCAAGGAAAATCTCCTTCCACAAATGCGTCAACAGGCGCAACTGGCGGTGGAAGAAGCTGATGCCGNGCTGTTCATGGTGGACACGCAGGAAGGGTGGATTTCCTCAGATGAGGAAGTTTACCGGATTCTTTCAAGGTCAAGCAAGCCGTTGTATGTGGTTGCCAACAAGGCCGACAACCAACGGCTTTCGGATCAGTCCTCGGAGTTCTACCAGCTTGGCGTCGAGGAGGTTTATCCCGTTTCTGCACAACAGAACAATGGGATCACGGAACTGCTGAATGTCGTTCATCTGCGGGTGAACCTTGATCCGCGCAAGCAGAAGGACGAGTCCAGAGGAATCCGGGTTGCCGTGGTTGGAAAGCCTAACGCCGGAAAGTCCTCATTGGTGAACTCACTGATGCATGCAAACCGGATGATCGTNGATTCGGTNGCGGGCACNACTCGGGACTCTGTGGACAGCATTTGTCGCTACCACGGACAGGATTTTGTGCTGGTGGACACGGCGGGCATCCGGCGCAAGGCCAAGGTCAGCCAGAAGCTGGAGACCTATAGCATTGTTTCGGCGCTGAAGGCGATTGAGNGGTCGGAAGTGGTGCTGCTTGTAGTGGACGCACTGGAAGGCGTGACTGAGCAAGTCATGCGAGTTGCTGGTTATGCAAACGACCGCCAGCGTGCGCTGGTGATCGTGATGAACAAGTGGGATTTGGTTGAGAAGCACAGCGCCACGCTTGAGCAAGTCCGAGAGCGCGTGTACGAGCAGCTTTACTTTATTGACTTTGCGCCCATTATTTTTGTCAGTGCCTTAACCAATCAGCGCACCGGGCAGATTTTTGAGAAGGTGTTGGAGGTTCACGAGCAATACAATCGCCGTGTGCAAACCTCTGATTTGAATGCTATTCTTGANATGGTGGTGTCCCAGCATCCACCNCCTGCGAAAGGCGGACGCCCCACCAAAATCTATTTCGGAAGCCANGTTCAGGTGGCNCCCCCTACTTTTGTGCTGATGAGCAACAATCCGGACAAGACCAACCGCGCTTACGAGCGCTACCTCAGTCGGCAGCTCCGGAGCCACTTCGGCTTTGCCGGAGTTCCNCTCAAGTTGGTTTGGCGCAAACGNGAGTCCAACCGCGTGCCACATTCCTGAGTCCAGACGGTGTNTCGGTTTTTGTGGACGGGCATCGGCGAGCAGGGCATTCAGGAAACCGGNGCNATNGGAGGACNCTCTGCGGTNGCGGTNNCCGCCGAATTNAACCGACAGGGCAAGTTCNGGNTTTCGCTCCGCAGNCTCTCGGANTATGCGGTTCAGCAAAATCTNNNNGAGGAAANNCTCCACNCCGTGCTGAGTTTTCTAGGCCGCTTGCTCGGTTCCGGGATNNANCTCCACCTCAGCCTCAACGAGGCGATCCAGCACTTCAAACCNNNCAATCTNAAATACCACCTCTGTGTGGTTCGTGACNANCTTCTNNANGGAGAATCGNTNGGGAATGCNCTGGCNAACACAANGGTGNTTCCNGNCATGGTCACNCGGACTTTGGTGGCGGCAGAATCCTCNGATCGGCTNGCNGAAAGCATCGATGAATTGTGTGAACTGTTGCANCTCCGCCAAAAATTNNCACGNGATCAGCNACGGNTGTTGCTGTATCCACTGACGGTGNTGGGGGTGTTTGTNCTCTTGGCTGTTGGNATGCTGNTGTACGTNATCCCCATGTTTNGNCGCNTGTANGCNGTTGCNGGGGATCAGTTGTTNTGGCCAACNCAAGTGATGGTTGCCCTGAGCGAGTTGTTGCGAGGNAGTCNGGAAGGCNGGTTNGCCGNNGTNCTNCTGCTCGGACTTGGNGGGCTGGGNCTNCGNCACTATGGAAAATGGGGAAACCTTTGGGCGCAGGTTCCCGGAGTNCGGGAACTNCGNAGAGAGATTCAGANGATGATGTATGCGCGAACCATGTCGTCNGGCCTGCATTCGGGGATGCCGTTGANCCTGTGCCTGCAACTGATGGAGCCGATGNTGATGGATTTTCGNTCNTCCGAGCTTGCAAGACTGCGGGAGCNNGTCGANCACGGNGAANGCTTGGGNAAATCNTACCAGCNAGTTGCCGGANTGGGNCCNAGATTCTCCAACGCAGTGAGNGCGGGTGAGGCAACCGGGGATTTGGCNGGAGCCTTCNCTCATGTTTCGGAGAATTGTCGGATTGAGGTGGAACNCACCTTGGGNCGCTTCAACGCCTATTTGGAACCAGNACTGATGNTCCTGATTGCCTCCGGNGTGNTGGTNTTCCTGCTNTCNATCTACCTTCCGTTGTTTCANGTNGCNGAATANTACTGAGACGGCTTGTGGGGTTGTCCGGAGAACCGCTGGGCCAGTCGGAGCCAGTTCGGACCCTTGGGATGATGGGTTGGGTATTCGGGAACATATCCGGTGCCAAGCTCCAAAAAGCGAATCACCAATTTGGCAGTCAGTCCCCAGATGTCGTAGCTGCCGAAGTGGAAATGATGAGAAAGCTGGGGGTACTCATAAGAGATTTCCTCGGAGGTGTGATGGGCTGGGTTGAGGAAGAACGAGAGAGGAACCTCGAAAACCGCGTCCGTTTCTTCCAAGTTGGGACGAGGAGTGAAATCCGGGTCGATGACTGCGACAAAAGGCGTGACCAGATAGGAGTAGAGCGAAATAATCTGGTCAATCCTGCCAAGGCATTCCACTTGCTCGGGAGCAAGTCCGATTTCCTCCTCGCACTCCCGGAGTCCGGTTTCAAGCGCAGAGCGATCATGGGCATCCTGCTTGCCTCCGGGAAAGGCGACCTGTCCGGAATGGGAGTTCAGATGGGAGGCCCGTTGGGTGAAGAGCAGGTGCAATTCACCAGCGATCTGGCGCAGCGGAATCAAGACCGATGCCCGTTTTTGAACCTTGGAGTTGAGGGGAAGGTTTAGGTTTCGGAGGCGTGCACGAATCTGCTCCAGCGACACCGGGTCTGCCAGTGTCATGAGGCTGAGCGTGGGCTTGGGATTTGACTCCAGAACTTCCGGATTTCGGTGAGAATGCCCTCGGCGGCGCGTTGGCAGGTTTTGGCAAACGCCGGAGTGAACCGCACGTTTTTCTGACGGGCTTTGCCCAGCACATCGCGCTCCAGCATGCTGTCGAGAACATAGCACTGGGAGCGGATCGACTCCAAGTCCGCAACAATCGAAACGCAGGCGTCCAGCATTTCAACGGATGAAAACGCCGGGAGCTGAAAATGCCCCTGCGCCTCAAGCACGGACCCCAAGGCGTTGATGGCGGCTTGCGTGGATTGCAGGCAACTCACCTCCGGAGAGTCTCGGATGCGAGACTTGGCGATGCGGAGGTCTTCCTGAGACTGCTCCCAGGAAACGCGAGCTCGTTGGAGTGCTCGATCACTGGCAGCGGCTTTTTGCATGGTGGAGCAAGTCAGCGGTCCTGGGAGCCGTGCTGGCGCAGGTAAGTTTTGATCTGCTCCCGCTTGGCCGCATCCAGCACCACCGCGCCGTTAATCTCAACATCGGTGAGCAGTTCGCAAACCTCCCGGATGTTGATGAGTGCCTGCACCGGAACCCCCACGCGCTCTTCCAAGCCCAGCAGAGCGTCTTGTCCGGATTGGTTGCGCTCCATGCGGTCCATCGCAACGACGATGCCCGTGAACTCGACCCCACAGGTTTCCCGGACCATGCTCACCGCCTCCAGCTTTGTGAAACCGTCGGTGATCACGTCGTCCACCATGACGACCCGATCCTCCGGCGTGGGAATGTTTCCCACCAGCCGACCGGTGTCGCCGTGGCCTTTTTCCTCTTTTCGGTTAAAGAAATATCCGGTAGTTTGATTAGAGAAAATCTCCAACGCCTGCGCGGTGGCGATGCAGAGGGGAATGCCCTTGTAGGCTGGGCCGAAAACGGAGGAACATCCCGGCAGATGGTCGGCAATGGCACGGGCGTAAAACTCGCCCAATTCCCGAATGGCGCGTCCGGTGCTGAACCGTGCGGAGTTAAAAAAATACGGAGAGACCCGGCCACTCTTAAGCGTGAACTGGCCGAACTGAAGCGCCTGCTCCTGAATGAGGAACTGGGTGAACTCAAACTTATAGGAATCCATTATGGCACCGAATGATGAGAACCTTGGAATGGTATCAGCATTTTCCGACAACAGCCAACCGAGTCCTTTAGTCTTGGAAGAAAAGAGGGAAGGAAATCGGGAACAACGCCTGCAAAATGCCGTCAGCGGATTGCTGGCATCTTACGGAAGGTATCCGGAAATCGAGCGGATCGGAACGACCCCCTTGCCCACCAAGGAGAACATTGTGAGGCTGGTCGAAAACATTCAAGTGCTGCTGTTTCCCGGCCTTATTCGCCAAGAACGCTTCGACTCCCTGAACCTTCCCTATGCGATGGGTCAAAGGACCACCATGGTGTTTGAGCAGCTTCAGGAGTACATTGAGGAAGTGTTGTGTTGGGAATACTCCCAAGGTGGAGAAGATTGCCATCAGCGAGAGGATTTCCGGGATCAGGTGGAAGGGATCGTCTTCGAGTTTCTAGAGTGCCTTCCGGAACTGCGCGGCATTCTGGCGGAGGATGTCGATGCGATTTTCGCAGGAGATCCGGCGGCCACGAGCAAGCGTGAGATCGTCTTGGCCTATCCGGGGCTGCAAGCACTGAGCGTTTACCGCATCGCTCACTTTTTACACAATCGTGGGGTACCGCTCATTCCAAGGATCATGATGGAGCATGTGCACTCCCGCTTTGGTATCGATATCCATCCAAATGCACGGCTGGGCCGAGGCATCATGCTGGATCACGGCACAGCGGTTGTGATTGGGGCCACTACCATCATCGGCGACAACGTCCGGATGTATCAGGGTATAACGCTTGGGGCGCTCAGTCCGATCAAGCACAAGGGACATCCGCTGGACAAGCGCCACCCGACCATTGAGGACAATGTCATCATCTACTCTGGAGCGACGATCCTTGGAGGTGACACCGTGATTGGTGCGGGATCGACCATCGGCGGGAACGTCTGGCTCACTCATAGTGTGCCTCCGAACAGCCGGGTTTACCTCAAGGATCCCTCGCTCCAGCAGGAAGTCCGGGAGCGAAAGGCGTTTGCGTAGAAATTGCGTTGACTTGCACGGACGATTGCCTAAAGCTTCCATATCTTGCTTCACTGATTTGGAACCCCATCAGGATAAGCAGCGCAAGGAGAGTTCGACGTGAGCCAGATCAAAACGGAAGAGCAGATCGTCACCAAGACCCGGAAGAAGCTCAAGCCTCCGGTCCAGTACAAGGTCTTGCTGCACAACGATGATTACACCACTATGGAGTTCGTCGTGTACGTACTCCAGTCCGTGTTCCGCAAAAGTCCTTCAGAGGCGACTCAGATCATGCTCCGGGTTCACGAAAACGGTATCGGTGTTTGTGGGGTGTATTCCTACGAGCTCGCCGAGACCAAGGTGGCTGCCGTGCATGACCTCGCCGAGCAGTACGAGTTTCCCCTCAAATCCAGCATGGAAGAAGCCTGAGACACCCCTATGTTCACCCGGGATTTGGAAATGTGCCTGATGGCGGCGCAGAACGAAGCCAAGGAGCGTCGGCACGAATACCTTTGCGTGGAGCATATTCTCTACGCCCTCCTGCACCATGACGCCGGAGTCCGCATCATCCAAAGCTGCGGCGGCAACGTGGACCGCATCAAGTCCGATCTTGAAGAGTTCTTCTCCCAGCAGGAAACCGTTGGTGAAGAAAACTCTGCCCCACAACAGACACGGGCGGTTCAGCGGGTGTTGCACTTAGCGATCATGCACGTCAACAGCTCGGGCAAGTCCTCAGCGGACGTGGGCGACATCCTGGTGGCGATCCACCGGGAGTCGCAGTCCTACGCCTCCTACTTCTTGCAGAAGGAGGGCATCACGCGCCTTGACCTGCTCAACTTCATCTCCCACGGCATCGCCAAGGTGCCGGTTGAAGAGGAGGAGGAGACCCTCAACTATGAGGGTTCCGAGGAGGAGGAGGCCCCCCCTAGCCGGAAAGAGCAAGACCCCCTCAAGCTCTACACGATCAACCTCACGAAGCTCGCCGAGGACAAGAAACTCGACCCGCTGATTGGTCGCCAGCACGAACTGGACCGCACGGTCCAGATTCTGTGCCGCCGCCGCAAGAACAACCCGATCTACGTTGGCGATCCCGGAGTTGGGAAGACCGCGATTGCAGAAGGACTTGCCCTCAAGGTGCATCTCGGCGAGGTGCCGGATGTGCTGAAGGAGGTCGGGGTTTTCTCGCTTGACATCGGGGCACTGCTCGCCGGAACCAAGTTCCGGGGGGATTTCGAGCAGCGCATCAAGGCCGTGCTGAAGGCGCTCCGCCAGCACGAGGGTTCGATCCTCTTCATTGACGAAATCCACACGATCATTGGCGCAGGAGCAACGAGCGGGGGTTCGATGGATGTGTCGAACCTCCTCAAACCTGCACTGGCGCAGGGAGAAATCCGCTGCATTGGCTCCACGACCTACGAGGAGTACAAGAAGATTTTCGAGAAGGACCGGGCACTGTCCCGACGCTTCCAGAAAATCGACATCACCGAGCCTTCCACGGAGGAGACCTTCCAAATCCTCAAGGGACTCCGGGGCTACTACGAGCAGCACCATCAACTCCGCTACACGACCCCGGCCCTGCGCACAGCAGCGGACCTCTCCGCCAAGCACATCAACGACCGCTTCCTTCCGGACAAGGCCATCGACGTGATCGATGAAGCTGGCTCAATGGTGCGGTTACGTCCGGGCGTGAAGCGCAAAACCGTGAACCCACAGGACATCGAGCGCGTGGTTTCCAGCATCGCCCGTGTCCCGCTGGAGCGCATGACCAGCACGGACAAGGACAAGCTCCGGGATTTGGAGAAGGAACTGAAAATGCAGGTCTTCGGGCAGGATTCGGCGATCGAGATTCTTGCAAAAGCGGTCAAGCGCTCCCGTGCCGGATTGCGCGATCCGGACAAACCCATCGGCTCCTTCCTTTTCACGGGGCCAACGGGGGTTGGAAAAACCGAACTGGCCAAGCAGCTTGCCCAGATCATGGGCATCCACTTCATCCGCTTCGACATGTCCGAGTACATGGAGAAGCACACGGTTTCCCGGCTGATCGGGGCACCTCCGGGCTATGTCGGCTTCGAACAGGGGGGCTTGCTCACCGATGCGACCCGCAAGAACCCCCACTGCGTGGTGCTGCTCGATGAGATCGAAAAGGCGCATCCGGACATTTTCAACATCCTGCTTCAGGTCATGGATCATGCCGCCCTCACGGACAACAATGGACGTGAGGCCGATTTCCGGAACGTGGTCCTCATCATGACCTCGAATGTTGGTGCCAAGGAGATGACTTCCTCGGTGATCGGTTTCGGCAGCAGCACGCCCAAGTCGCCGTCCAAGCAGGTGGTCGAGCGCACCTTCAGTCCGGAGTTTCGCAATCGGCTCGACTCGACCATCACCTTCTCGCAACTCCCGGAACCGGTGGTGCGGATGGTGGTGGACAAGCTCATTGTGGCGCTGGAGGTTCGGCTTCAGGCGCGGAAGGTGGTTATCAATGTCTCGGACGAAGCCAAGGGCTGGCTGGCGAAGAAAGGCTATGACCCGATGTTTGGAGCCCGCCCGATGGCCCGCCTCATCCAGCAGGAAATCGAGACAGTTCTTGCCGACGAGGTGCTCTTTGACAAGCTTGCCGATGGCGGGGAAGTGACCATCGATCTCAAGGACAATCAGCTCACCTTCCAATACTCCTGACCTGCTCCGCAGCTCCGGGGGGATTTTTCCCATGCCCTACTTTCGCTACAATGAAAAGCTGGGAAGCGGGGAAAGGGCCACCCTGATCGGTCCGGAAGCCCGGCACGCCAAACAGTCTCGCAGGTTACGACCGGAAGAGCGGATCGAGGTGCAGGATTCCACAGGGTCACGGTTTCAGTCCGTGGTTGTCAGCGTGGAGCGTCGCTCCGTGAGTTTCCAGGTGGAGTCGAAGCTTCCGGTGCCGCCGCGGTCTCCCTTGGTTTTGCAACTGCAGGTAGCCCTTCCAAAAGCAAAGACCCTTGATTTCGTGCTGCAAAAAAGCACCAAGTTGGGAGTCTCCCGCCTCACTCTGTTTCCCGGAAAGTTCTCTCCGAAACACACGGATTCCATGAAGGATCAGCTTCAGCGCTGGCTGCGGATCACCGAGGAGGCATGCAAGCAGTCCGGACGGCAGTTTCCTCCGCAACTTCAATGGCGGGAGCGGCTGGAAGATGTAGTTGAGGAAGCCGAAGCTCCGACACAGCGGTGGGTGCTGACTCTGGAAGGTCAACCGGGCTTGCTGACCCAAGGTGGGAGCTTGGTGGCACCAACCCATCAGGCGTTGATTGGTCCGGAAGGCGGGCTGCATCCGGACGAGGTCGCATGGGCACGGAGCCGAAGTTTTCGTGAGGTGGCTTTTGGGGCCAAGGATCCTGCGTACAGAAACGGCGGTGTTGGGCGTTGCGGCGATCCTACAATTCCTCCACGGAGACTTGGGTTCCACAGGAATGGCGGGCCACTCTCCAGAAAACGGCTAGCGTAAATCAACCACTTATCAACCCGAACCGAGTTCACACATGCGATGGATGGCCCTCAGTGCAGGAGTGCTCCTGTTTTCCACTTCCCTGCTTGCCGATAAGATTCGCGGCCATTACACCATGGTGGGCACCAAGCCTGAATCTCACAGTGTGCAGAAGGTGATCTATGAGGAGGTCATCAACTTTGGCTGCACCCATTGCAACAATTTGCGCAAGGCATCTGAAGAACTACGGAAGAAGTGGGGGGATCGTGTGGAGTTCGTGGACATCCCGATCACCTTCCGGGGACAGGACGACTCCCCTTTGCGGCTCTACCACGTGGCCAAGTCGGTCGGCAAGGGAGACTTGGTGCGGGATGCCCTCTTTGACGCCCGTTTCGTCCACGGGGTCGATGTCTTTGACGCGGGAATCTGCAACTACCTCGCTCGCTCGCTCGGGCTGGGGGCCGTGTATTCGGAAGAAAAGAACAAGCCGTGGGTCAACGAAGCCATTCAGGCAGGCATCCAGAAATCCAATGTGTATGGCGTGACCGGCACCCCGACCGTGGTCCTGATGGGCAGCCTCAAGATCGACATTGGCCGCTACGGGTCGATGGGTGATTTCACCACGCAGATTCCGGAAACCTTTGAGGATTTGCTGACGAAGTGATCCCTTGCTTTGCAGGTCATCTACTCCTTTCGAGGAGTAACCGATGATTCGAATCGAGTACGGATTTCAACAAAAGGGAGGAGAGCTTGGCAAAACAAGTTCAAGAATCCGGAAAGGCATCCTGGGACGATTCTCCCATCCGCGAAAAACTCCAGCACCTACCTGACGCTTCGGGGGTGTACCAGTTCCGGAGCGTTTCCGGTGATATCCTCTACATCGGCAAGGCCAAGTCCCTCCGCCAGCGGGTGCGCTCCTACTTCCAGCCGTCCGCAAACCACACCCTCCGCATCCAGATCATGGTCTCGCTGGTCCATGATGTCACCCTGATCGTCACGGACACGGAAGCGGAGGCGCTGATTCTGGAAGAGCAGCTCATCAAGAGTCACCGCCCGCGCTACAATGTCCTGCTCAAGGACGACAAGTCCTACCCCTTCTGCAAGCTCACGGTCAACGAAAGGTACCCGCGCCTGTTTCTGGTGCGTGAGAAGCACGATCCCAAAGCAGAGTATTACGGTCCGTATCCTTCGGTGAAGGACGCTCGGCAGGTGCTGCGCATGGTGAGCCGCCACTTTCCCTTGCGGACCAGCAAGATGGTGCTGGACGGCACCAAAGCCTATCGCCCCTGCCTCAACTTCCAGTTGCATCGTTGCCTTGCCCCCTGCCGGGGAACCGTTGAGGTCAGCGAATACCAGCAGGTCGTGAACCACGTTCGGATGTTTTTGCGGGGGCGGGACAAGGAACTGATGGGAGATTTGGAGGCCGATATGCAGGAGGCTTCCGAGCAGCTGGATTTTGAGCGTGCAGCGACCATCCGGGACCAGATTCAGGCGCTCCGGCGCGTCTTTGAGCGTCAGATGGTGCTCAGCACCAAGGGGGAGGATCAGGACGTGCTGAACCTTTACCGCGAGGCTGAAAGCTCGGTCGTGCAGGTGCTGTTCATCCGCAATGGCCGCTTGCTGGGCACGGACTGCTTTTACGAATCCGGAAGCAGCGAAGCTTCTGATGACAACCTGCTCGGACTCGTCCTCAACCGACTCTACACGGGCGAAGCCGCACACATCCCCCGCGAAATCCTGCTGCCGTTTCCCTACTCCGACCAGCAAGCCTTGGAAGAGGCTCTCAACCGGAGGGCCGAGCGGAGGGTGTACGTTTCCGTTCCAAAAAAAGGCCGAAAGCGCGAATTGGTGATGATGGCGTTCAACAACGCCAAGTTCAACCTCACGGAGCAGCACGGACGCTTGGAGCGGGAGAGCAACGTGCTGGCGCAGGTTCAGCGCTTCCTGCGTTTGCGCAAGTCTCCGGAGACGGTGGAGGCCTTTGACATCTCCCACCTTTCCGGAACCATGACTGTGGCTTCGCTGGTCTGCTGGAGGCAGAACCACCCTCACAAGGAGGGCTACCGCAAGTACCGGATTCGCAGTGTTGCGGGCGGTGATGACTTTGCCAGCATGGAAGAGGTGCTGACCCGGCGTTACAAACGGGCCGTCAGCGGGGAAAGGCCACTTCCGGACCTGATCCTCATTGACGGGGGCAAGGGGCAGGTGAATGCCGCCGCCGCTGCTTTGCAAAGGCTTGGAATCCGCAGTGGGGAGGTGGAACTGCTGGGGTTGGCGAAAGGTCGCAGCGAACGCCTCCGCCGCCTCCGTCGCAAGCACAACGAGGATTTTGAATATGTGGTACGTCCCAATCAAAAGAACGAGATTCGGCTGCCCCGGAACTCGGTGGTCCTCCACTTTCTCCAGAACATCCGGGATGAGACCCACCGTTTTGCCGTCGAGTTCCAGCGCTCCCTCAAGCGCAAGCAGAACCTGAGCTCGCTAATCGACGAGATTCCCGGAGTGGGGCCACAGCGCAAGCGTGGACTGCTGCGGCATTTTGGCAGCCTCAAGCGCTTGCAGTCGGCCACGATCGCCGAAATCGTGGAAGCACCAGGGATTCCGGAGCCGTTGGCGGCGGAGATTCACGCCTTTCTGCGCGAGGCCGAGCAGGATATCCAGAATCAGACTCACGCCGTTCGCCCTGAACCTGTCGAAGCCTGTCCTGGCGGAGTCGAAGGGGGTGACCCTCGTCCATGCCTCGACAAGCCCAGCATGAGTAAGGACTTGGACTGAAGGGCAAAGACGGGACAACTTGACTCACCTCGGCGGTCTGCTAAAATTCTCTAGATCACTTAAGGCCGCGCCAGCCCATCATTTCGCGGTGAGTCCGGGACTTCCGACCCCTTCCGGAGCAACCTCCCGCCCACCTCCAGATTGCACCAAACAAGGCTCAATGCTGAAGCAGATCACCAAGCTGTTCGGGAATGAAAACGAACGGATTCTCAAGCGCTACCGCAAGGTGGTTGCGAAAATCAATGCGCTGGAACCGCAGATGGAGGCACTTCCGGACGAGGAGTTTCCAAGCAAGACCGCAGCGTTCAAGAAGCGGGTCGAGGAAGGCGAGGAACTGGACAGCCTGCTTCCGGAAGCCTTCGCCCTCGTTCGTGAGGCGGCACGTCGGAAAATCGGCGAGCGGCATTACGACGTGCAGTTGATGGGGGGCATGACCCTGCACGAAGGCAACATCGCGGAAATGGCCACTGGCGAGGGTAAGACGCTTGCCTCCACATGCCCGGTTTACCTCAACGCCCTTTCCGGACGCGGGGTCCACATCATCACCCCAAACGACTACCTCGCCAAGCGCGACAACCAATGGATGGGGCAGATTTACGGATTTCTCGGTCTCAACGTGGGGCTCATCCAGCACGGCATGGTGGACGGACAGCGCCGTGAGGCGTATGGCTGTGACATCGCCTATGGCACGAACAACGAGTTCGGCTTTGACTACCTCCGCGACAACATGAAATTCTCGTTGGAGGACTATGTGCAGCGCAAGTTCAACTTTGCGGTGGTGGACGAGGTGGACAGCATCCTCGTTGATGAGGCCCGGACTCCGCTCATCATCAGCGGTCCCAGCGAGGGCAGCATTGATCTCTACTACCAGATCAACGGCATGGTCCACGGCCTCAGCCGTGAGATTCGCAAGGAAGAGGTGGGCAAGCTGCCTGCCGGGGAGGCGCATGGGATCGTTGAGGGTTGGGAGATGCGTGAGGATCATGAGGTGGTCCGGGAAGGAGACTACGCGCTGGAGGAGCGCTCTCGCGGCATCTCGCTCACCGATCGGGGTTCCGAGAAGATCGAAGCGCGGCTGGGAAGCCACCTCAAACCCGAAACGAGCCTCTTTGATTACGAGAACATGGAAATCCTCCACCATGTCAACCAAGCCTTGAAGGCGCACTACGTCTTCAAGCGCGACGTGGATTATGTTGTTCAGGAGGGGCAGGTTGTCATCGTGGACGAGTTCACCGGACGTCTCATGCCCGGACGTCGCTTCAGCGACGGGCTGCACCAGTCGCTGGAGGCGAAGGAGCGCGTGCAAATTGAGCGCGAGAACCAAACGCTGGCAACCATCACCTTTCAGAACTACTTCCGGCTCTACAGCAAGCTCTCGGGCATGACCGGAACCGCTGAGACCGAGAAGGACGAGCTCAAGAAGATTTACAATCTGGGCGTGGTGGTCATTCCCACCAACAAGCAGCTCATCCGCAAAGATCGGGCAGACGTGATCTACAAGACCAGCAAGGCGAAGTACCGGGCGATTGTCGCGCACATCAAGGAACTGAACGAACGTGGACAGCCGATGCTGGTCGGCACCGTGTCAATTGAGGTCTCCGAGGCGATCAGCCAGTTGCTCAAGCAGGCGGGCATTCCGCATGAAGTCCTCAATGCCAAGCACCACGAGCGTGAAGCGGAAATCATCGCCAAGGCTGGTGAATTCCAAGCCGTGACCATCGCCACCAACATGGCCGGGCGCGGAACTGACATCAAGCCAGCTCCGGAAGCTCTGAAGGTGGGTGGTTTGTTTGTCTTGGGCACCGGACGTCACGACAGCCGCCGCATTGACAACCAGCTCCGGGGGCGTTCCGGACGACAGGGGGATGCGGGCGCGTCCCAGTTCTACCTCTCGCTGGAAGACGACCTGCTCAGGATTTTCGGGGGGGAGCGCATCTCCAAGCTGATGGACAAGCTCAAGATTGAGGAGGACGAACCCATCGAGCACGTCTTTGTCACCAAGGCGATCAGCAACGCGCAGAAGAAGGTGGAGGGCTTTCACTTCGACATCCGCAAGCACGTCTTGGAGTACGATGATGTGATGGAGAAACAGCGCTCCATCATCTACACCCGCCGCCGCGACATCTTGGGCGGTGAGGTGCAGCACCTCATGCTGGAACTCTGCGAGGACGTGATCGAGCAGTTTTTCAACCAGCACTGTCATGAAAAGTACGCGGACCAGTGGGACGTGCAGGGTTTCAACCGCGCCTTTGAACAGGTCTTCGGGGAATTTCCGGACGAGAACTGGTCGGAGCGCTCAGAGAAGCCGGAAGAGTTGCTGCAGGGACTTGCAGAACAGGTGCGGAAACTCTATGAGCAAAAGGTGGAGTATTTCCGGCAGATGATGACGCTCAACTTCCTTCCAAAAGTCGGTACACCGGAAGCACGCCAACAGTATTTCATATCGACGCTCCTCGACTTGGAACGGCAGGTGCTCTTGCGTGTCAACGACGGCTTGTGGAAGGACCACCTGCTTTCGATGGACCACCTCCGGGAGGGTATCGGACTGGTGGGATACGCACAGAAGAAACCGCTCGATGAGTACAAGCGGCAGGCGTTTGCGATCTTCTCGGATTTGATGGCCCGCATCAGCAACGAGGCCGTGACCACCTTCTACCATCTCTCCATGGCCCACCCGATGACGGAGCCGATGCCGCACGAGCAAGAGATGGAGTTCCACCATGGAGAGGAAGCGCCAGCCAAGCCGGACCGCAAAAAGAAGCTCAAGAAAGCCGCTCCTGTGCGCAAGGCCGTGGTGGTGGGACGCAACGAACCCTGCCCGTGTGGCAGCGGCAAGAAGTACAAACGTTGCTGCGGGAGCAAGGTTCAGCAGTACGCCTAGAGTTTTCCCTGTTTGATTAACACTATCGCTTGATCCCGCATGGAGGCTCCGGATCCGCCTGACCAAATCGTCATTGTCGGTGCGTCCGAACACAACCTTAAAGACGTTGACCTCGCCCTGCCCCGCAACGCGCTCACCGTCTTCACGGGAGTGAGCGGTTCCGGAAAATCCTCCCTGGCCTTCGACACCATCTTCAAGGAGGGCCAGCGACGCTTTGTCGAATCGCTCTCACCCTACGCCCGCCAGTTCCTTGGACAGATGGACAAGCCCAAGGTGGAGCACATCGAGGGGCTGAGTCCAACCATTTCTGTTGATCAGAAAACCGTAAACCGCAACCCGCGCTCCACGGTGGGCACGATCACGGAGGTGTACGACCACTTCCGGTTGCTCTTCGCACGGCTGGGCACTCCGTACTGCCCCAAGTGTCAAGTTCCGGTGACCACCCAAACCCCGGAGCAGATCACCGATTTCGCGTATGCCCACGCAGAGGACGAAACCTGCCTGCTTCTTGCGCCGATGGTCCGCGAGCGCAAGGGCGAGTACCGCAAGGAAATGGAGGGCTGGGCGAAGCAGGGCTTTGTGCGGGCGCGGATTGATGGCGAGGTGCGGCGGCTTGATGAGGAAATCACCCTCGCCCGCTACGAGAAGCACACCATCGAGTTGGTGCTGGACCGCCTCACGCTCACCTCCGGCGAGCAGAGCCGCTTCACCGAGGGCGTGGAGAAAGCCCTGCAATTGGCAAATGGACTGGTGGTGCTGAACTACCGCGACCACGACCACCTCTTCAGCCAGCTTCTTGCGTGTCCAAAGTGCCAGACCGCCCTTCCGGAAATGGAGCCTCGGCTCTTCTCGTTCAACGCGCCGCAAGGGGCGTGTTCCACCTGCAACGGCCTTGGGGTGCTGAACACCTTTGTCGAGGACAAGCTCTGCGGTCCAGGGCTGTCACTGCGGGATGGGGCACTGCTTTGTTGCACCGAGCGCGGCAACATCCTCTTCACTCGCATTGACCACACCCACCTTCGGGCCGCCAGCAACAAGCTCGGAGTGAGTTGGACCACTCCGTGGGGCGAACTTCGGGAAGAGCAGCGCAACCTCATCCTTCACGGCAAGGGTAGTGCCCGCTTGGGCGTGTCCAACGTCTTCCGCTTTCCCGGACAACTCCACCGCAAGATTCAGCAAGGGCACTGGCCGGGTGTAGTGCCGATTCTGGAGTTCGTGTACCGCTTCGTGCGCGGGCCGATGGAAAAGTTTCAGGATTCCTCGATCTGTCCCGACTGCCAAGGCAAGCGTCTCAGCACGATGGCCTTGGCAGTGCGCTTTCACGAACGCACGATTGACCAACTCAGCGAGGCGTCTGTCGAAGAAGCTCTCGATTTTTTTGTTGAGCTTGTCCCCACCGAAACGGAGCAGAAGATTGGCCGGGATATTTTCCGGGAAATCCGGGACCGCCTGCACTTTCTCAACGATGTCGGGGTTGGTTACCTCACCCTTGATCGCTCCGCAGCATCACTCGCCGGCGGCGAGGGCCAGCGCATCCGGCTCGCCTCACAACTTGGAGCCGGACTCCAAGGGGTGCTTTATGTCTTGGATGAACCCTCCATTGGCCTGCACCAGAGCGACAACCAGAAGCTCATCCGCACCCTCAAAAAGCTGCGGGATCGCGGCAACACTGTACTGGTGGTCGAGCATGACGAGGAAACCATCGAATCCGCCGATCACTTGGTGGACATCGGCCCGGTCGCTGGGTTGGAGGGTGGGTACATCACTGCTGAAGGCAACTTAAGCGATCTCCGGAACACCCCGGAATCCCTCACCGGAAAATTCCTCGCAGGCATTGAGCAAATCGCGCTTCCAGAGCGCCGCCGGATTCTTGGCGGAAACAGGCTCACCGTCCACGGTGCCCGCCTCAACAACCTGCAAGATGTGACGGTCGAGATTCCACTAGGCTGCTTCGTGGCGGTGGCGGGGGTTTCCGGCTCCGGGAAATCGTCGCTCATCGACGGCATTCTCAAAAAGGCGATCGCCCAAAAACTCATCCCGAACAGCATTGACGTTCCGGGACCACACGACCGCATCACGGGACTGGAGCATGTGGACCGCGTCATCGAGATCAGCCAAGCGCCGATTGGCCGCACCCCACGCAGCAACCCCGCAACGTACACCAAGGTGTTGGATCCTGTTCGCGATCTGTTTGCAAAAATTCCGGAATCGAAGGTGCGGGGCTACACCAAAAGCCGCTTCTCCTTCAACGTCCGGGGCGGACGTTGTGGGGACTGCAACGGCAACGGGGTGCAGACCATCGAGATGCAGTTTTTGGCGGATGTNCAGATTCCCTGNGACACCTGNCAGGGGAAACGCTTCAACGCCGANACNCTGCAAATCCGCTACAAGNGTAAGACGATCNTNGATGTGTTNGAGATGACNGTGGANGAAGGGGNNGAGTTNTTCTCAAGCCAGCCCAAGATCGCTCCCATCCTGCAAACCCTGCAAANCGTGGGGCTNGGCTACGTCANGCTNGGNCANCCCTCCACNACNCTNTCCGGAGGAGAAGCGCAGCGTGTGAAACTCGCCTCNGAGTTGCGAAAAAAAGCCACGGGCAACACGTTCTACATTTTCGATGAACCGACGACCGGACTTCACTTTCAGGACATCCGGGTTTTGCTGAAAGCACTCGACGAANTGGTCGCGCAGGGCAACACGGTGTTGGTCATCGAACACAACCTTGATGTCCTGAAAGTCGCGGATCACGTTATCGAACTTGGCCCAGGTGGTGGGAAGCACGGAGGCCAAGTTGTTGGTGTGGGCACTCCGGAACATTTGACTGAGCAGAAAACGCTCACGGGGCAGTTCCTCGCGCAAGTGCTGAGAGAAGGAGCCAAGTTCCAGAGGGGCAAAGTTCCAGAGGGGCAAAGTTTCAGAAGAACGGCAGCCATCGCCGAATCGTCTGGGAAATTCCGCGCCCTCCCCAAAGTGCCGTTGCGGGATTTGGTGGTGAAGGGCGCGGCCAAAAATAACCTGCGGCATGTGGATGTCCGCATTCCAGTGAACAAGCTGACGGTCATCACCGGGGTTTCCGGTTCCGGGAAGACGAGCCTTGCGTTCGACACGCTTTTCGCAGAGGGGCAGGCCCGCTATGTGGAATCGCTTTCCACCTACGCCCGCCGCTTCCTTGGGCGCATGGACAAGGCTCCGGTGGATTCCATCGACGGTTTGGCTCCGGCGATTGCGATTGACCAGAAGAGAGCCAGCCGCAACCCCCGCTCCACGGTGGCCACGATGACCGAAATTTACGACTACCTGCGCCTGCTCTTCGCCCGTGTTGGTAAGCCGCACTCGCCCAAGTCCGGGCGTCCGCTCCGGCACTTCACGCCCACCCGTGCGGCGATGCACGTCACCGAACACCACGACGGCGAGCGCGTGGAAGTGCTGGCACCGCTCTTTCTGCCCGGCTCGACGAAGAGCTTGCTGCTGGATCGTCCGGAGCATTTGTCGAGCGCGGTTTCATCGTTGCGGGAGGATGGCTTTGTGCGGATTCTCGTTAACGGCAAACCCGTGTTGTTGGACGAGTGGAACACGGCAGAAAAGCCGCGCAAGTTCACCCGGAAAACGAGCGTGGACCTCGTGGTGGATCGGGTGCGGGTGGAGGCTGAGGAACAGAAGCGCTTGGCGGAGGCGTTTGAAACCGCCTTCAGGCGGGGGCATAGCTTGCTCAAACTGCGCTTTCCAGACAAGAAAAAAACCGAGTTGCTTTCGGAAGTCCCGGCGGATGTGGACGATGATTTTTTCTTGGAGGAAGAGGTGACGCCCCGGATGTTCTCGTTCAACTCGCATGTGGGGGCGTGTCCGCGCTGTGACGGTTTGGGGGAACTGCCCGGTTATCACGGGGAGACGAAGTGTCCGGACTGCGGAGGTGAACGTCTCAAGCCGGTGGTGCGGGCCGTGAAAATCTCGGGACTCAACATCAGCCAGTTCTGCCGACTCAACGTGTGCGAGGCCCGTGCGGAACTGGAGTTGTGGCGGTTGACGCGTAACGAGCGGGNGATCGCCGAGCAGCCCTTGCGAGAAATTCTCACGCGGCTGGAATTTCTGGAAAGCGTGGGGCTGGATTACCTCACGCTGGATCAGCGAAGCACCACCCTTTCCGGCGGAGAGGCCCAGCGCATCCGGCTGGCGTCGCAGATCGGCTCCGGGCTGGTCGGCGTGATGTACGTTCTTGATGAACCCACCATCGGCCTGCATCCCCGCGACACCGACCGTCTCATCCGCACCCTCAAGCGGTTGCGGGACTTGGGCAACACGATCATCGTGGTCGAACACGANCTTGAGGTGATCCGACAAGCGGATCACCTGTTGGACGTGGGACCGGGGGCGGGGCACTACGGCGGCATGGTGGTGGCCTCCGGAAATCCGAAGCAGATCGAACACAGAGGCAGCACGATCACCGGAAAGTACCTCAATGGCGAAAAGGGCATCCTCATTCCGGAAGAGCGCAGGCCCGTCAACTCGCATCGCACCATTCGGGTTCAGGGGGCATCCCAGCACAACCTCAAGGAGGTCGATGTGGAGTTCCCGCTGGGCGTGCTGACGGTGGTGACGGGGGTTTCGGGGTCCGGAAAATCCTCGCTGGTGGTGGACACGCTCTTGCGGGCCGCTGAGCGCAGGGTGTCCGGAAAACGGGTCGAGGTTGGGACGCACCGGGAAATCACGGGGCTGGAGTACGTTTCGCAGCTCATGGTCATTGACCATGAGCCGATCGGAAAAACTCCGCGCTCTAACCCCGCGACTTACTCCAAGGTGCTGGATCCGATCCGGGAGGTGTTTGCGATGATGCCCGAATCCAAGGCGCGGGGCTTCACGAAACGCCGCTTTTCCTTCAATGCTGCCGAAGGACGCTGCGCCACTTGCGATGGGCAGGGGTACCACCTCATTGAGATGCACTTCCTCTCGGATGTCTGGATCCCCTGCGATGCCTGCAAGGGCAAGCGTTACAACCGTGAGACACTGGCTGTGACCTATCGGGGGCAGACGATCGCTGACGTGCTGGGGCTGGAAATCAGTCAGGCGTTGGAGTTGTTCGAGGCCCAGCCCCGCATTCGCCGCATCCTCCAGACGCTACAGGACGTGGGCTTGGGTTACATGAAGCTCGGGCAAGCCGGACACACCTTCTCCGGAGGCGAAGCCCAGCGCATCAAGCTGGCATCGGAACTCGCCAAGCGATCCAGGGGTGGAACGCTCTACGTCCTCGACGAGCCCACCACCGGACTGCATGTGGATGACGTGGCCCGTCTGCTCAAAGTGCTGAACCGCTTGGTGGACGAAGGCAGCACCGTGGTCGTCATCGAACACAACCCGGAGGTGATCAAGACCGCAGACTGGCTCGTTGATTTGGGGCCGGAAGGCGGCGTGGGCGGAGGCCGTCTGCTGTTTTCCGGAACCCCGGAGGCTTGTGCCCACTGCCCCGACAGCCACACAGGGCAGTTTCTCGCACCTTTGTTCGGAATGGCCCCCGGAACGGTCTTGTCCGTGCCCGATTCCGGAGCGGCCTAGCCGAGCGTTTTTCGGAGCAGCAGCGCATTTCCCGGAGGGTTGGTGTAGTAGCCCTTCCGGATCTTCACTTCCTGAAAACCCCTTCCCGCATACAGCCTTCTGGCCGGATGGTTCGTTTCGTGGACCTCTAAGAAGATGGTTTCCCCTCCAACCGTCCTCGCCCACGATTCCAGTTCCTTCAGTATTTTTCGGGCGAGTCCTTGGTTGCGGAACTCCGGGATCACTCCAAGCCGCAGAATCTCAAGCTCTGGTGGGATGAACTGCACACAGACGTAGCCGGCCGACTCTCCGGAAATCCGACCCGTCCAGGCGTGGGTGGTTTTCTGAGCAAGCACCTGGTCGAAGTCCTGAGATTGCCACTGACGCACAAAGCAAATTGTATCGAGTCGACCTAACTCCTCGGGGATTCCGGGACGCCACTCCCACTCGCCTGCAAAGAAATAGCTTGAAAATCGCTCACCCATCGGTTAAAAAACTCCGTTTACCTGCGTAAAGTGCGCACGTCGCAAGAGCAGCTCAAATCTGTGGAACCAGATCGTGAGCGCCTGCGGCGAAGATTCACATTTTCCTGATCCGGACCCCGCGTTCCAAGGGTTCACCAAAGCCATTTCACAGGAGATCTCATGGCTGTTTTGTCGATGAAACAATTCCTTGAAGCTGGCGCTCACTTTGGGCACCAGACCAAACGTTGGCACCCCGCGATGGCCCCGTACATCTACGGCGCCAAGGGCGGCATCCACATCATTGACCTGCGTCAAACCCTGCGCAAGCTGAAGGACGCCTACGACTTTGTGAAGAAGTCCTCGGCTCAGGGCCAGACGGTGTTGTTTGTGGGCACCAAGCCCCAGATCAGCCGCGTGGTCCGGGAGGAGGCCGAACGTTGCAACAGTCCTTTCGTGAACTACCGCTGGCTGGGTGGGTTGTTGACCAACTTCAGCACCGTGCGTCAGTCCATCAACCGCCTGCAACAGTACGAGGACATGGCGGGCGAAGACTTCAGCTACGAAGGAGTCATCAAGAAGGAAGCCCTTCAGGTTGAGCGGAAGCGCGTGAAGCTGGAGCAGTCCTTGGGCGGAGTGAAGACGATGCGCTCGCTGCCCACCATGCTGTTCGTGCTGGATGCCCACAAGGAACACCTTGCGATCAAGGAAGCGCAGAAGCTCGGACTCACGATCGTGGCTGTGGCCGACACCAACTGCAACCCGAACAGCATCGACTGCATCATCCCCGGAAATGACGATTCCCCTCGGGCCGTGTTCCTCTATGCCAACGTGATTGCGACCGCCATCTTGGAAGGGCGCGGTGAGTTGGCGCAAAGCCGCAAACAGGAAGCTTCGGCTCCAAAAACCAAGGTCGTTAGTGCAGCAGGGCAAGCTCCAACCCCGGAGGCACCTGTAGTCGAGCCCCCGGCCCTAGAAAGCGCAGAGGCTAAAGCAGCAAGTGCAGCAGGGCAAGCTCCAACCCCGGAGGCACCTGTAGTCGAGCCCCCGGCCCTAGAAAGCGCAGAGGCTAAAGCAGCAAGTGCAGGGC
>PBTB01000012.1 GCA_002726945.1 Deltaproteobacteria bacterium
TTGATCAAAATTGTTAATCTCCTGAATGATTTCTTGGTGAAATGGCTGAGGGATTACTTTTTTAATGAACCTCAAAGGGCTATACGGCAATAAAATCAAGAAAAACATAAACCAAATTACAAGTAAACTTTGCAGTAGTTTACTGGACTTAAAGTGTGAATTTATTTTTTTAAAATCAAGACCTGACAGAGAAATAATAATCGTAATAAATAATAGAGTCGATGCCACATCATCATAATGATAATGAGATGAGTACATCGTTTTTTGTGCTGTGATTAAGTTAATACCGATCGCAGGGCCAGCCATAATTCCGTTTTTCCAGTAAAGGAGTGGAATGTAAAGAATCGGCAACAAAAGGTAGCCGAAAAAATATTTTAATTTTAGGCCAAAATCATTGAATGGATTGATAAGATTCGTGTCGTTGTGGTGCTTGAAGTTGTCCAAGAAAGGCTTGATTTCAAAAATCAATAAATAAATAGCTATAATTCCTCCAACGACAAGAATGTAACCCATTTTTTTTTGTGGATTTTGTAAAACAGCCCAAATACCAAATCCAATCCAAACCACACCTAGGTGTTCCTTGAAACCAAGTAGGATGACCATCACAATAAAAAATACAAATATCTTGTTTTTCTTCAGGCAATAAAAAGCATAAAAGATGAAAGGAGGAGCTAAGCAGGATGCCTGGAATTCATAACGAACACTATTGACAATAGGCCGATAAAAAAACAGCCAGCCTAGACTCAGAACAAGGCTGAAAAAAATGGCTTTCTGTTGATCTTCAATATATTCCCTGCAAAGTAACCAAATGAAACCCACAGAACTCAAGTAAGCCAGTATTTTGAAGCCCATCATCCAGTTGATGCTGGGGATAATCTTGTAAAAGATACTAATGAATGACATAGACAAGGTGAAATGTTCTCCCAGGCTGTTCATATTAAAAACGGAGGAATAAAATTCCCCATTTGATATATTGTAAAGAATGTTACTATGATAGCCCGCATCTAGAGTAAATAAATTAAATGAGTAATACTTGAGAATCGGGTAAGCCCCCCAAAACAATCCTTGAACAACAAACAAGATCAAGTAGAATTTCATACCATTAGGTGAGGTTGACCAATGGTACCATTTTTCAATTGCAGCAGTAATCGTCTGATAAAATGTATGTTTGTGTACCAGATAAAATAAATAGATGATCAGTAAGAGAGCTGGTGCTGCATAGAGGTCGGCTCCGAGAAAGCCACTCCACCAAAGCAACAAACTGGACAAAAACAGAGAATAAACGATCTTGACGTGGAAGGTGTTTTCTGGGTTGAGTGTCATGTTCATTGAATGAGTGACGGCAGGTTGAATCGAGATTTTTTCAGAACTGAATGGAAAATCGAGAAACGATCTTTTTGAGATTTTCCTCAAAAGTACTTCTGGCAAATTCGGGGAAAATCCCGTTTTTTGCACCACTCGTAGAGCTTTCCGCTTCCAGAACTACAGGCACTCACCACAAGCACTGCCAGCAGCAGGATCAATCCTTTTCGCCGCTGACTCATACCGTCCTCTTTTGCGCAGTTTCAAGGACCAGATCGGCAAACGCATCATTTCCTGCCTCCGGAAAAACTTGGGCAAGCTGTTTTCCCAGTGTACCGGAGTTCCAGTGGTTGCGGAAACCGGACCACCACTCAGCATCCAGGTTGATTTGTGAAACCACTGCAACCGCTTCAGTGCGTTCGAGGGCAGTCGCGTTCTCCTCTTGGTGGGTTCCCGGCAGGGGCACCAGCACAGTGTCCTTGCACAAAACCGCCAGTTCGCCAATGGTGCCCATGCCTGCGCGGCTGATCACGAGATCGGCTCGCACCAGCAGGTTTCCTAGGCCTTCCGAAACAAATTCGTAGGCGTGGTACCCCGGCCAATTGCCACAGGGCGGCTGTCCATGTCCAGTGAGGTGAACCACCTGAAACTCGCTGAGCCACAGTTCGCACAATCCGGAAACAATACGATTCAAGCCTTGTGCCCCTTGCCCTCCGCCTGTGATGAGCAACACCGGTCGATGTGGTTCAAGACCAAACTGAGTGTTCGCTTTTTCTGCGTTTCCATTCATGATTTCCGGACGCACCACGGGACCGATCCGCCGCCAATCCGCAAACTTGAGGTCAAAGCCGGTTTCCGGAAAGTGGCAGGCGAGGACTTGGCTGACTGGAGCCATCAGCCGATTAGCGAGCCCGGGGCGCCAATCCATTTGCAGGAGAACCTGTGGCACGCCAAGCATCCGTGCTGCATAAGCAACGGGGACGCTCACGAAACTGCCTGCCGAAACCACAACGTGTGGACAGAACTCCCGCAGTTCTCGCCAGCCAACCAGTCCCCCCAGTAAAACACGGAAGGGATCCGTAAAATTCTGTAAATCCCAGTAGCGGCGCAGTTTTCCAGAGGGAATGGCGTGGAACTCGATCCCCACCTTTTTCACCAGATCGCGCTCTGGTCCCTGCTGGGTGCCGAGAAACAGAAACTCCGGGTGGAGGGCCGGTCGGTGCCGGAGGGTGTGGGCGAGAGCGAGCAACGGGGTGGTCGGGCCTCCGGAGCCTCCGCCCGTAAGCAAAACCCGAAGTGCGGAAGCCATAGGCGTTCAGGAGGGGCCAGATTGCCGGATCCGGCGGGAGCGAATCTGCGAAGAATCAGGTGCGGCTGAGGGCCACGCGGGTGTTCTTCGTGATCTCCTGATAGAAGTCATAAGCATGTCCTCGCTTTTGCAGGACCATTGCGCTTTTGAGCGTGTCTCCGGATTCAAGCTGCGCCAGCACAGCCAAACCGCGCACGGTCCGCCCCACCAAGGGCAGCAGGCCATCCAGATGCGGAAGCGCCTCGCGGCTCAGGAAAAACTCGCTGCCGTTGTCCTCGCCCGTTCCAGCCAGCCCGAGCATTCCGGGAGCGTCGTAGCTGAGTTTTCGCGGGAATTCGAGTGGGATATGGAATCCAGCGCCCATGCCCTGTATGTCCCGACCAAAATTCAACCGCAAATCCGGGGATGGCCCACCGAATCTGGTGCCGTTGAAAAACCCCTGCTCCACCAAGTTGAGGAGGCAGGCGGTGGTGTTGGGCAGTTCGTCCTCAAAGAGGACGAGGTCGAGGGAACCTTTGGAGGTTTCAAGCTGGATCAGCGGGAGTTGCAGCAGCATGTTTCAAAGTCTGGGTTGACTTGCCACCCCGGAGAGTGGCAGGATTCTTGTGTGCAAATGACACCGGCCATGGTTATCAGAAAAACTATAGCGACACGGTACCAAAAGCGAAACACATTTTGGAGACGACATGGGGAACGTACTCTTGGTGGATGATGATCTCAATCGGCTGGCACAGGTCCGGCAGTTGCTTGATGGCAAGTTTGATGTCGAACCGGCCTTCAACGCTTGGGACGGGGTGGGGGCAGCCCTGATGTACAAGCCGACGCTCGTCCTCTTCAATCTGGCTTCCCCGATCATGACGGGTCCGGAAGCCCTGCGGCTGATACGCTCAGAGGAGGTGTTGCAAGAACTTCCGATTCTCGGATTCACTGAACCCCGCGATCTTGAGCTTGAAGAGGTGTCCTTGAAAAACGGCTGCACCCGGATTCTGGAAAACCTGCTTGATCCGAGCCTTCCGCAACTCCTCCAGTCCTGCCTGTCTGCTTCGGAATCCGACTCCAGGGCGTGAATCCGGAAGCACACCTGCCCCGTGTGTTGGAGGATGTGAGCAGTGCGATTTGGCAGCTTTGCGAATCCGGCGGTGCGCCGGCAGGTGTATGATTTCGGCATCCAGTGGGCGTATTACCTCGACTGGGATCTTTACATGTCGCAGGAATTGTACTGAATCGCCCCGGAGCCGTTGCGTTCAATCTTTTTCGGGTCTGATTCCCCGTAAGTTGCTGCGTCAAGAAATGCGAGGGAGGTTATTCTCGCAAGATCCCGTTGCTCTGCGGCGGGATTGTTTATTTCTGGGCAAAGCGCCGCGTGGCACGGATGAACTCGTGGACGATGCCGGGTTCCGAAGCCGCATGTCCGGCGTCCGGAACAAGCCGGAATTCCGCCTCGGGCCACGCTCGGTGCAAGTCCCACGCGCTGCGCATCGGCGTGGTGATGTCGTAGCGCCCCTGGATGATCACACCCGGAAGCTCACGGATGTGGTCCATGTTTTCAAGCAGTTGCCCGTCGCGCTCCAAAAATCCCGCGTTCATGAAGTAGTGGCATTCGATGCGGGCGAAGGCGAGGGCGAATTCCGGGTTGCTGAAGTTGTTCACGCGCTGCGGATTGGGGTAAAGCGAAAGGGTGCTGGCCTCCCAGATACTCCACGCCTGCGCGGCCCGCAGTTGCTCCATATGGTCATCGCAGGTGAGCCGACGGTAGTACGCCGCCATCAGGTTGTCGCGCTCCTCCGAAGGGATCGGTTCCAGGAACGCTTCCCAAGCATCGGGGCAGATGAAGTTCGCGCCCTCCTGATAAAACCAGTGCAACTCCTTGCGGCGTAGCAGGAAGATTCCGCGCAGGATGAGTTCGCTGACACGCTCCGGATGGGTTTGCGCGTAGGCGAGCGAGAGCGTGCTGCCCCACGATCCTCCAAACACCAGCCAGCGCTCGATCCCCAGCAACTCCCGCAGTTGCTCCATGTCGGTCACAAGGTGCCACATCGTGTTGTCCTCCAGCGAGGCGTGGGGGGTGCTCTGCCCGCAACCGCGCTGGTCGAACTGCACGATCCGGTAAACCGCCGGATCAAAGTAGCGCCGATACTCCGGCTGCGAACCCCCGCCTGGCCCTCCGTGAACCACCAGTGCAGGCTTGCCGTTGGGATTCCCGGATACCTCGTAGTAGATGCGGTGCAGCCCGGAAACTTGCAGGTGCCCCGTCTGGTGCGGCTGGAGGTAGGAGTAGGGTTTGAGCAGTTCGGGGAGTACGTGCATTTTGTGGAATTCGTGAGTCAGCCGTTGCTGGGAATCCTGGATTTTAGAAATTCCACCAGTTCCGGTTTCGCCCAATTCCGGGGGCCGATGGCACGGCCAATGATCGCACCGTCCGGATCAACGAGGTAGGTGATCGGGAGATTCTTGACTCCGTAGAGTTGCACGATCTTCATGTTGGTGTCCGCGATGATGGGAAAGCTGAAGGGGTGCTTTTCAAGAAACTTACGGATTCTCTTCTCCGTCTCGCCCATCGAGATTGCCAACACCACCACCTCTCCATCGGTGTCATGCCAGAGTTCTTCCAAATCCGGCATCTCCTTCAGGCAGGGAGCGCACCACGTTGCCCAGAAATTGAGCAGCACCACCTTGCCCTGATAGTCGGTGAGTTCGATGACGGTGCCGTCAATCAGGGTCCCCGAAAAATCATGCGCCTCAATGAAGGTGGAGGGTGCTTCGATGCTGCTGCGTTTGAGCAGGGTGCGGTTGGTGTCGCTGAGAGGCACCGGGTGTTGGTGGCCTTCATGGGTGTGGCTCAATCCTGTGAAAAGAACCAGTCCGAGCAGGAAGGTGACGAATCGGAACATGAGGTGTGAGTGAACTCCGCTTAGATGACGCGCACGAAATCGCGATGCTCCACAAACCCATTTTCGGAGAGGTGCACCGTGAGTTGCTGTTGTCCTACGATATCGCCAACCGCGGCACAAATCAACGAACGGCGGTAGGGTTCCAGAAATTCCGGCGGTGGCGGTTCGGGGAATCCCCACGCAGGCAGCCCCTTGATGCGGCGATCCGGAGGGCCGGTGCGGTGATCGAGAAAACCATGCACCGGAATGTCCCGCGCCTGAAACTGCTCGGCGAGCGTGCGTCCGGAAGGACCGGCTCCGGCGACCAGCACACCATCCCGTCCTTTAAGATAGCCGAAATCCAGCAGATAATGCACCTTCGCCTGAAACATCGCCGGGCGCTTGTAAATCGGATCGACGTGTGAGAGTCGGTCATGTGCATGGAATTTTTCGACCAACACTTCCGGAACCTTACCGAAGCGCAGCCCCGCGCTGGCTGTCCGGAGCAGCAGATCGTAGTCCTCGGCCCACGGCTGTACGCGATAGCCACCAAGGGTTTCAAAGGTGCTGCGTGGGCCGAAGAAGGTCGGGTGCATGATCGGTGATTCGACGAAGAGGTCGTTGCGAATCTGCTCGTGGTGGACAAGCGTGTTGTTCCAATCCTGATAGCGGCGGATACTGTCGGAAACCGGGCCTGCGTTGGTGAAGCCCTTAACTTGGGTGCCAATTAGCCCGCAGTCCGGATGCTGTTCACAAAACGTCACTTGCCGTTCCAGTCGTTCCGGACGCATGTGGTCGTCCGCGTCCATGCGGGCGATGAAGCGCCCCTGGCATTCGGCGAGTCCGGTGTTGAGCGCAGGCACAATACCCTGCGGTGGCGTGGTGAAAATCCGGATTCGCAAGTCCCGATCAGCCCATGATTTCAGCAAGGCAGGACTATCGTCTGTGGAACCGTCATCCACCACTACGAGTTCCCAATCCGGAAGGGTCTGCGCTGCGATGTCCTCCAAGCACTCCGGAAGCGTGCGGGCTTCATCCCGCACGGGCATGAGGATGGAAACCAGCGGTGCGCTCATCGCCCGAATCCGGCCTTCCGCAACGCCTTGAGGACCGCTTCCCGCGTATTCTTACGCTGGTTGAGCAGAATGGCAAAGGTCTGCCCATTCGAGAAATAGCCCGCCAAGCCGTAGATGCCCCGGAGGGTTCCAGTCTTGACGGGGAATTCCTCGTTCAGCAGCGGTAGAAACTCCTGATGGGTCCGCAATTCCTCCAGCAGTCGGATCACGGCAGCCGGAGTGAGGCGGTTCTTACGGGAAATCCCGGAGCCTTCCACGGCCACCACTTCCGCTTTGGGAATCCCCAGTTCCCCGTGCAGGTGCTGGCGCAGCGCGACCAGCCCCTTTTCCAGCGTCGCAGGGTGTCCGGAACGGGCGACTCCTGCGGCAAGCAGCAGTTGGTTCGTGGTGAAGTTGTTGGAGTAGAGCAGCATTCCAGGCAGGATTTCCGCAAGCGTGTTCGGGTTTCGAAACACAAGCAGGCGGCGATCCTCGAAACTGAGTTTCCGCATAGAGATTTGCTCCGATTCGAACGTGAAGCCCTCGCGCTCAAGAAAGGCGCGGGCGAGTCCGGCGAAGTACGGCAGGACGTGTTCAGGTTGCCGGGAGAAGTTGATGCGGTGCTTGCCCGGTTCAAGTCCATGGGCAAGCTGGAGGGCGAGCGGAATCAGCGGGGTTTGTGGTTCTGCCGAGGTCACGGCACCATTCTTGGCGACGTGGACGTAAATCGTGTTGAAGTTCGTGACGAGTGCGCCGATGCGGGCATCGTAGGGGTTGAGCGAATTCTCGATGCCCGGAATCCGCAGCTTGGAGTCAAAGGCCGAGGTGTCGAGAACAATCCTGTTCAAGGTCCGGGGCAGTTCCGGTCGCGCCGCAAGCGCTTGGGCAATGCCGGGCCACACCTCCGAAATCAGCAGCGGATCGCCAAACCCCCTGATGCCGAGTTCCCTGCCGCTCGTCAGCCAGAATTCGGTCTTGAAGCGATGCTCCAGCCCCAATGTCCGGATCGCCAGCGAGGTGGTCGCCAGCTTGAGCAGCGACGCAGGAGCCAGCAAATCATTGCAGCCCTTTGGATACTGAAACACCGGCTGTGTGCCTTCCGCCACCCAAACGCAGCCCTGCGTGACCAAACGCTTGAGCCGTTTCTCAAGAGGAGCGGCATTAGCGTTAACAGCAACCCCGAAGATCAAAATTGCTAAAAGGCTAAGCAGACGGAGGAACACAGGCTGAAGAGGAAGGGTGCACTTTCATATCCCATCCTATCGTATTGCCTCGTCTTTGCAAATCCACAGGATGATGTCGATTCAAGTTGGGACAACGGATTCGGCCAGCCAACTCTGGCACTCCACTGGCAACGGTTCCGGGAGTTCCTGCAACCAAGTGAACAGCAACTCCCGCAGAAACACTCCGGTGCGCCGACGGATTTGCGTGGGGTGAACCAGTGCGCGATCCCGGAGTCCGGAACCGCCGTTGGCGTGGTAGTTCGTGAGCCAGACCCGCAAGGAATCGGTGTCAGAAACCGATGAGCCGTTTTTTTGCTCCAAACGTAAGCGATCACCTTCAAGCACAGCGGCGATCCCGCCCGGAACCAGCCAGCCGCTGTAGCGCACACGACGGCCCAGCAGTCGCCGCCGATGCGTTTCCAGCAGCTGTACGATTTGCCGCCTGAAAAGCTCGGTCTCCACCAGAGTGTTGTCATAGGGCACCCAGCCGAAAAGATGCTTGCGCGTGACAGGTTGTCCGAGCTCGGCTTGTGGGAGGTCCACCAAAAACCAGCTTCCAGGGAGCAGCGTGGTGGCGTCTGCTCCAAAGGCATGAGCGACCGCCTTGTGTTGGAGTGCCGAGCCGCAGGCGTTGAGTTGTTTCCGGGTGGGACGGGTTTTCAGCACAATCCAGGTCGGCTCGGCAAGGTAGCGTTCCACCTCCGCAAGCTGCGGTTCCAGTTCGGCAAGCAGGGGAGCATCGGGTTTGCGGGCAGCTTTGTGGAACTCAAAGTGCGAGTCCCGGAGGTGCCAGCGCGCTTCGCGCGCTTCCAGTGTGAAGCGGGCGATGCTCACGCCCTCGCCTTCCGATCCGGGAGAAAGCAGCGGGGTGCGGAAGCGCGTGAGTCGGGAGGTGGGCTTGCGGGGTCGGAGTTTGTGGGCGTGTCCGGAGACGATCAGGTCGTAGCCGGGGACATGATCGGCGACCTGTCCGGCCGCGTTGGGTGACGGGAGCTTTCGGAGGTGAGCAATGTCCCGGTCGTACCGCAGGTCATCGCCGCTGTGCATCACGCCGATGAGCAGGTCTACGTTTTCCCGCTCCCGGAGGATTTCACTCCATTTTCGGGCGGAGTCCACAAGATCACCAAAAACCAATCCTGCAATGCGCTCCGGGTCAATCCAGAGGGGCACTCCCGGCGTGGTGAATCCAACGATGCCGACACGCACCCCCTGCAGTTCCAGCACAAGGTAGGGTGGCAGCAACCAACGACCCTCCCTGTCCAGCCAAGCATTTCCGGACAACCACGAGAATTCGGAATCAGCGATGGTCTGCTGGAGTACCGAAACCGGTGGCTCGAAATCGTGGTTGCCCAACACCACGGCCTGGTAGCCGAGTCGATTCATCGCGTTGATGACGGGCAGGGGTTGCCCGGAATCCGGATGAACGTGGCTGAAGTAGAAACTGGCGGGATCACCTTGAATCGTGTCGCCCGCATCCAGCAGAACCAAATCCGAATGCTCGACACGCAATCCTTGCAGCACCGTGACTAGGTGGGCCAGCCCTGATGGTTTGCGCTCCGGAAGCAGTCGAGTGTTGCTGATCCGTCCGTGCAGATCGGAGGTGAACGCAAATGTAAGGGTGGCCGTGGCTCCCTCTGCTGGAGTTGTCGGTTCCCGATCCTGAATCTGGAATCCCGCCGAAGTTCCGGAGGGCGACCACTGCACCCACGGCGATAGGGCTGATGGTCGCTCCCACCACCAAAACGCTTCCGCCAAAACGAGCAATCCCACCAACACCTGAACTCCCAGAATTAGTCTGTGGGTTGACATCTCCCCGTCCTTTGCTATTGTGCCCTAAGCCTGATGAGCGTCCCTCGTTTATCAGAAAATCCTATTCTTGGCCTAGTTTAGCAAAACTATTACGAGAAACCCCATGCCTAAAAAATCTACTGTAAAACCAAACTCCAAAACCGGACACCGCCGCTACTCCGCGACAATCACGGAAACCAACGAACGTGCCGCCAGCCGAGGGATGCTCTACGGGTTGGGGTTCAAGAAGCGTGATTTCCAGAAGTCACAGGTGGGGATTGCTTCGACTTGGGGCAATGTGACTCCGTGCAACATGCACCTTCGAGAACTCGCGGCCCATGCGGTCCGTGGGGTGCGCAGGTCCAAGGGCATGCCGATGGAGTTCAACACCATCACGGTGTCCGATGGCATCTCGATGGGCACGGAGGGCATGAAGTACTCGCTCGTTTCCCGCGAGGTGATCGCGGATTCGATTGAAACCGTGGTGGGCTGTCAGGCTTACGACGGTGTGGTCGCCATCGGGGGCTGCGACAAGAACATGCCAGGCTGCATGATCGCGCTGGGGAGACTCAACCGCCCCGCGTTGTTTGTCTATGGAGGCACCATCCTTCCTGGTGACCACCGGGGCAATCCGGCAGACATCGTGACGATCTTCGAAGCGGTGGGCAAACGGGCAAGCGGGGGCATTTCACAAAAGGAGTTGGAGCAGATCGAGGCGTGTTCGATCCCCGGACCCGGATCGTGCGGGGGCATGTACACCGCGAACACGATGGCCTCCGCGATTGAGGCAATGGGCATGAGCCTGCCCAACAGTTCCGGGATGGCCGCGATCTCAAAGGAGAAGGCGAAGGACTGTGTGGCCGCCGGGGAAGCCGTGATGCGGCTCGTGCAGGACAACCTTTGCCCCCGCGACATCATGACCAAGGAGGCCTTCGAGAACGCGGTCACGGTGGTGATGGCGTTGGGCGGCTCCACGAACGCGGTTTTGCACCTGCTGGCAATGGCCCACGCCACCGCCGTGCCGCTCACGCTGGACGACTTCCACCGCATCGGCCAGCAGGTTCCGCTGATTGCCGACCTCAAACCGAGCGGCAAGTACCTGATGATTGATTTTGTCAAAATCGGCGGACTGCCCCCGCTGCTGAAAACGCTGCTCAACGCCGGACTGCTGCACGGCGACTGCCTCACCGTCACGGGCAAGACCGTCAAGCAGAACCTCAAGGGCGTGAAGGCGTATCCCCGCGATCAGAAAATTGTGATGCCGCTCAAGCAACCAATCAAGGAGAAGGGGCACCTCGTCATCCTGCACGGGAATTTGGCTCCGGAAGGTGCAGTAGCGAAAATCTCCGGAAAGGAGGGCGAATACTTCAAGGGATCGGCCCGCGTTTTTGAGTCGGAGGAAGAAGCCCTCAAGCGCATTTTGGACGGCACGGTCGTCAAGGGTGATGTCATCGTCATCCGCTACGAAGGGCCGAAGGGCGGTCCCGGAATGCGAGAAATGCTCTCGCCGACCTCCGCGCTCATGGGACGCGGGCTTGGGCAGGATGTCGCGCTCATCACCGATGGCCGCTTCTCCGGAGGCAGCCACGGTTTTGTGATCGGGCATGTCACTCCGGAAGCCTACGAAGGTGGGCTGCTGGCGGTGGTGCAGGATGGCGACCCCATTGTGATTGATGCGGAAAACCACCTGCTTGAACTCAAGCTCTCCAAAACCGAGATCAACAAACGCATGAAGGCGTGGAAACGCCCGGAACCCAACTACACCCGTGGGGTGCTGTCCAAGTACGCCCGCACGGTCAGTTCTGCCTCGTTGGGAGCGGTCACGGACTTGGAGGACTGATTGAGTTTTGCATTGGTTGATTTCTTGCTAGTCTGAAAACATCATACAAAGGTGTGGTGTCACGCCTCTGACAATTGCGATCTTTCCAGTAATTCCCATGCCTCCGTCAACCTTTACATGACCACGCTCCACTCTGTGCCCCGCACTGAGTTGCAAACCGTGACGGTCCGTTTTGCCGGGGATTCCGGCGATGGCATGCAACTCACGGGCACCCAGTTCACCAACACTGCCGCTTTCATCGGCAACGACATCAGCACTTTCCCAGACTTCCCTGCGGAAATCCGCGCCCCGGCAGGAACGCTGGCTGGCGTCTCCGGCTTCATGCTTGGCTTCTCCAGCTTGGACATCCACACCACCGGAGACTATGCCAACGTGCTGGTGGCGATGAATCCCGCCGCACTCAAGGTGAGCCTTCCGGACTTGGAGGAGGGGGGCATCATCATCGTCAACTCCGACAACTTCTCCAAGAACGACCTCCGCAAGGCGGAATACAAGGAGAATCCGCTGGAGGACGGCTCGCTGGAGAGCTACCGCGTCGTGTCGATCCCGATCTCCTCGCTGACAATCAAGGCGACCGAGGATTCCGGGCTTTCGCACAAGGAGGCGGGACGCTGCAAGAACTTCTTCGCGCTGGGGGTGTTGTGCTGGCTGTTCGACCGCCCGCTTAATTACACGCTGGAGTGGATCGAATCGAAGTTCACGCACCGCCCGGAGGTCTGCAAAGCCAACACGCAGGCGCTCAACGCCGGCTTCAACTTCGGGCTGAACACCGAGGTCTTTCAGGAAAGCTACCGGGTGCGCCCTGCGAAACTGCCCGCCGGAGAGTATCGCCAAATCACCGGGAACCAGGCGCTTTCTTACGGAGTGGTCGCCGCCGCAAAGCAATCCGAACGCACCGTGCTTTACGCCAGTTATCCGATCACCCCCGCCTCGGACATACTCCACGAACTCGCCCGGCACAAGCATTTTGGGGTACGTATCCTCCAAGCTGAGGATGAGATTGCTGCGATGTCCGCCGCGATTGGCGCATCATTTGGCGGAGCACTTGGCGTTTCTGGAACGAGCGGTCCCGGACTCGACCTCAAATCTGAGGCACTGGGTTACGCGGTGATGACCGAACTGCCGGTCGTGCTGCTGAACATCCAGCGGGGAGGGCCGTCCACCGGGCTGCCGACCAAAACCGAGCAGTCTGATTTGCTCGCTGCCCTCTATGGTCGTCACGGCGAATGCCCAATTCCCATCGTGGCACCCTGCACTCCGGGTGACTGCTTTTTGATGGCGCTGGAGGCGTTCCGGATTGCCATCAATTACATGACCCCCGTGATCCTGCTGAGCGACAACTCGCTTGCCAACGGCGCGGAACCGTGGCGGCTTCCGGATTTGTCAACGCTCCCGGACCTCACGCCAAACTTCCGCACCGAAGCGGAGGGCTTCCATCCCTACCTGCGCGACCCGGAAACGCATGCGCGCCCGTGGGCGCTCCCCGGAACTCCCGGACTCGAACACTGCCTCGGCGGGCTGGAGAAGGATCACGATTCGGGCAACATCAACTACGAGCCGGAAAACCATGAGCGCATGGTTCGTGTACGCGAGGCGAAAATCCAGGCGGTTGCGAAGACGCTGGCTCCCCTTGAGGTGATGGGGCCGAAGCAGAACGAAGTGCTGATGGTCACCTGGGGCAGTTCCTACGGCCCCTCGCGCAGTGCAGTCGAAAAGCTTCAGGCCCAAGGCCAGCCCGTCTCGCTGCTCGTGTTGCGGCATCTGAATCCGCTTCCGGAAGACCTCGGCACCGTGCTGGCCAACTTCCGGCACATCTTTGTTCCAGAAATGAACCGGGGGCAGCTCGCGCATGTCCTGCGCGCCGAATTTCTGGTGGACGCCATTTCCTTCCACAAGGTCCAAGGGCGTCCGTTCCAGATCACCGAAATTGAACACCGCATTCGGGTGCTGCTCCACAAATCCCGTCCCAAGGCGGAAGCCGCGGACTGAAACCTCAACCTACGAAAACCATGAACGCTCCTGTCCCACGCAGCCTCACCAAGGCGGATTTCACTTCCGATCAAACCGTCCGCTGGTGCCCCGGCTGCGGCGATTACTCGATTCTCAGCAACGTCCAGAAGGTGTTTCCGGAACTGGGCGTGCCCCGCGAGAACATCGTCTTCATCTCTGGAATCGGCTGTTCGAGCCGCTTTCCGTACTACATGAACACCTATGGGATGCACACCATCCACGGACGCGCCCCGGCCTTTGCGACCGGACTCAAGATCGCCCGCCCNGAACTCTCGTTGTGGCTCGTGACCGGCGATGGCGACGGTCTCAGCATCGGCGGCAACCACCTTTTTCATATCCTGCGCCGCAATGTTGACGTCAACATCCTGCTTTTCAACAACCGCGTGTACGGACTCACCAAGGGGCAGTCCTCGCCCACCTCCGAGTTCGGCATGGTCACGAAAAGCACGCCCGGCGGGGCGTTTGACCAGCCCGTGCGCCCGGTGAGTTTCGCGCTTGCCTCCGGGGCAACTTTCGTGGCCCGTGCGCTGGACACCGACCCCAAAGGCTTGCAGGCGGTCTTCAAGGCCGCCGCCGCGCACCACGGCACCGCCTTTGTGGAAATTCTCCAGAACTGCCCGATCTTCAACGAAGGGACGTGGAATTCCGTCACCGAACGCTCGNTGCGCGAAGACCGGCTCGTGCGGCTTGAAGCCGGAAAACCCTTGATTTTTGGCAAGGAGCGCAACCAAGGCATTCGGCTGCTTGGGCTGAAACCCATGGTTGTTGAATTTGATCCGGAGAATGTTCCTGCCGACCTGCTCTACCACGATCCGGAGGACGACATGTACTCCCACATCATCAGCCAGTTCGACTATCCGGACTATCCAGTTCCACTCGGTGTCATCCACCAGGTGGAGCACTCCACCCACGAGGACACGATCATCGAGCGCGAACGCCTCCAGCGCGAACAAAAAGGCATGGGTGACCTCGAAGCCCTCATCCGGGGCCAGCAGGTCTGGACGATGAACTGAGGTGAGCGAACCTCACGGACTGAGAGCCTCCCGTGCAACGGAGAGGGCGCGTTCGGCGTACCACGCCTTGCGCTGCGCTTTTGGAAGCTTGAGGCTGGGGGGATCGAGCAGACCAAAGTTGGCGTTCATCGGCTGGAAATTTTTCGGGTCCGTTTCCGTGAGGTAGCGCAGCAACCCGCCAAACATGGTCGTTGGTGGGGGAATCGACGCTGTACGCCCTTCCAACAACGCCGCAATTTGCCGGGCGGCGTGAATGCCCATCGCGGTCGATTCCATGTAGCCCTCAACCCCGGTGAGTTGTCCGGCACAGAACAGACGGGGTTCGCACTGGAAATTGAGCCGGGTCGTGAGCAACCGGGGGCTGTTGAGGAAGGTGTTACGGTGGATCGAGCCGAGTCGCACGAACTCCGCCCCTTCAAGTCCGGGGATCATCCGGAAGATCTGCTGCTGTGCGGTCCACGTCATCTTGGTCTGGAAGCCGACGAGATTGTAAAGTGTGCCGATCGNGTTTTCCTGCCGAAGNTGGACCACGGCGTGGTAGGACTCTCCGGAGGCCGGGTGCCGCAGCCCCACCGGCTTCATCGGACCAAAGCGCAGCGTATCCGACCCCCGCTCCACCATCACTTCAATCGGCAAGCATCCCTCAAACGGGCGCATGTCCTCAAACTCGTGCATTGGCACCGTGTCCGCCTTCCGGATGGCCTCAACGAACACCTCGTACTGCTCAAGCTGCATCGGGCAGTTGAGGTAGTCCGCCTCGCCCTTGTCGTAACGAGTGGCCCGGAACGTTACCACCGGATCAATGGATTCGGCCAGCACGACGGGAGCGATGGCGTCATAGAAGGAGAGGTAATCGGAGCCACAAAACTCACCCAGCGATTCTGCCAGCGATTCCGAGGTCAACGGCCCGGTGGCGACCAGTACGGCGGGATGCTGAGTCAACAGCTTCCGGAGGTCACTCGCCTCTTCACGCACGAGTGTGATGTCCGGATGCTGTTCCAGCCGGGACGTGATTTCCTCGGAAAACGGCACCCGATCAATGGCGAGCGCCTGCCCGGCGGGTACAGCATGGTGCTCGGCGACCTCGAGGATGAGTGATCCCTGAAGCATCATTTCCGCCTTGAGCAGCCCGTGAGCATTTTCCACCGAGCGGCTTTTGAAGGAATTGCTGCACACCAGTTCCGCGCAGCCCTCGGTCTTGTGCGCCGGAGTCATGCGCTGCGGACGCATCTCGAAAAGCGTCACGGGGTGTCCCGTCTGCGCAAGCTGCCATGCGGCTTCCGAGCCCGCCAGTCCTGCACCGACAATGGCGACGTTCTGTTTTACACTCCCTGAATCAGACATTTTCCCTACCGACTTGCAAACGTCAACAAAGTTAAGCTATAATTGATACCCGCCTGAGAACCTTGTCTCAGGCGTGGTGCAATTTCTGGCAACCCACCGAGGAGCAGAATATGGACGGCAACATCATCGCCATGACCTTTGCTGTGCTTCACATCCTTTGGGTGCTGCCCACCATTTACTTCCTGACGCTCATCGTCCTCAACCGCTGATTCCGGAAGCTTTCCGGCAGTGGCGCTCCCCGACACGGTGTTGAGTCCGATGCACCTGTACTATGAGCGGCAAGGATGCAAGGGGCGGCACTACTGGCTGGGATGGCGTGAGGTCATTCCGGAACTGGGACGGGTGCGCTGGGGTTATGTTGGCGGCGTGGTCCAATCCCACTCTCTGTGTGGTTCCGGAACCAAGAGGANGCGCTCAGCAAGGGGCACAAACTCCACCAACTCCGCCTGCGCCATTCCTACGTCCGGAAAATCAATCCGAACCTCCTCCAGCAGACCTGCGAGTCCCTTCAGTTCAATGACCTCCANCAGCTTGAACTCTTCCCTGAATTCAACGNGGACTGAACCTCAGTCGGAATAAGGCCGCAGGCACTCCACAAGGGCATAGTCGGAGCCTTGCTCGATGATGGTGTAGTGCTGCCCGCATTTTGCGTAGGCGTCCGACTTGAACACATGGGGATCGTTGTACTTGAGCAGATGAACCGGCTGGGGAGACTGGCAGCCCAGCATTCCGCAGAGGAAGGCCAGCAGCACCGGAATCAGGAATCGTGGAGTCATGGCATCGGCATCTATTTCCGCCAAGGTCATCCAAGAATCCTGCCAGCCTTGGAACTCACGCACTCCTGCCGAATCTGGCCAAGGCCGTTGACCCTCTGTGGTGGGTCGGGTACACTGAGCCGATGATGGATTTTCTTGGAACCCTATCCCAAAACGAGAGGCCGCACCTGCCATGAGTGCCGTTCCCGTCACCACGGACCACCGCTGGGAGAATGGCGATCTGGCCCGCCAGTCTGGCCGAAGACCTGCTCAGCGTTTGCTGGGGGCGGTGTCACTCTTGTGTTGAGCATCCCTCAACGGCTGGAGGCGTTGCTCAATCCAGTGGTGGTGCGGGTGTTTGCCATCNTGCTGTTGGGAATTGCCGTGGTGCTTTCCGGAAGCCAAATCCCCGGACTGCAACTGCTTGAACACGAACACTGGTGCTACCACGCCTTGCTCAGCCTGCACATCATCGGCGTTGTCGCGGGCTACATCTCTTTGGTTGGGCCTGTCTTGCCAGCGCCTTGTTTCTCTATGAGGAACGGCAACTGAAAGCGAAGCTTGTGCCGACCGCCCTCAAGCACTTTCCGGCCTTGGGCACCTTGGAGCGTATCTCCACCCACGCCATTTGACCGCGCTTGTGATGGAAACCTACCACCTCAGCCTTCCGGACACGCCCGAGTGATCTGCTTTGCCTGACATGCCTTTCGATCCCATGCTCCCACTACCCGAAGACGACCACTGCTTGGTTCGGGAAGCGATTGCCGCCAACGTGGACCAAACGCTTTCGATGATTCCGGAAGTGGTCGAGGACGTGCTGGCAAGGCACCTGCCCTTGCGCAGTGCCGTGGTTCTCGAAACCTGCCGAAGCCTTGGTGGTACCATCCAAAACCTGCACACGGTTGCAGCGGTACTGGAATATCTCAACGTTGCAGCCCTTCTGCACCGCAACCTCGAGATTGCCGAAAACTCCCGCCGCCAGCAACACGAAGTCCAGCAACTTTGGGGGAGTGAGGCAAGTGTACTGCTGGGAGATTATCTGCTCTCGATCTCCTTCCAAACNCTCACACGCCTCGGCAATCTGGATNTCCTNGATGCCGTCGCCCTGCTCACCAAGGACATCGCCCGTGGACAAATCCTCGAAATTTCCGGAGATCTCTGGAGCGTCACACCCCAGCAGTGGGAACCGATGATCCGCCAGAAACGCGCCGGCTTGTTTGCCACCGGAGCCAAGTGCGGCGCGATCTGGGCCGGAGCCGATGCCCGTCAGCAAGCCACCCTCTACGATTACGGCCTGAACCTCGGCGTGGCGGTGCAGGCTGGGGAGGATTGTCGCAACACCAGCGCTCTGGAAACCCTCTGTGCCGCTCTCAGCGAAGGGCGCCCGCTTTTGCCGATTTGCCTGCTGCTCCACGAACACGGTTCCCCTGCAACACGGGAACAATGGCGCAGCCAGCTCGACTCCCTTTCGGAAGCGGAAAAACCCATCTGGCTGCTTGAGCGTATCTCTGCCGAAAAAATGACTGAGCGCACGGAGGCTTGGATGCAAGCCCGGCAGGATGCCGCCTGTGCCGCCCTCGACCAAATCCCCGGATGGTCCTCGGAAACCCTGCGGAAATTTGCAACCCTTAACCCCCTGAAATCATCCACATGACTTTTGAAAACTCCGGACTGCAACTCGACCTTGACGGCTCAAGCGCTGAAGCGGCATGGAACGCGGCGCTGTTGCTCTCCGACAACCTCACGGAAGCCGCNGNNGCANTGNTGCAAAAACNCCCCGCNNAGTTTCGGGATTGACTCCGGAAGCACACTTCAACTGGCACGGACCTGAAAAAAGGAGACGACATGATTCCAGGATTGAGTGAGGCCAACATCCGCAAACAGGCAGGAGAGGGTTCGTTCGAGCGCGGGAGGGACTACTACAGTAACGGAGCGGTGCTGTCGCTGACACAGCGTGGACAGGTCATCCACTCTGAAGTCGCAGGCAGTGAGTATGAGCCGTACCGCGTTTGGATCAACTTTGATAAGGGTGGATTGCGTTCCGGGGAATGCTCCTGTCCCTATGACTGGGGCGGTTGGTGCAAGCACATCGTCGCTGCATTGCTGGCCTGCCTGCACGAACCGGAAACGCTGGTCGAACGTCCGAGCCTTGCGGACATGCTCGCCCCCTTGGAGCGCGAGCAACTTCAGGAACTCGTGCATCGTCTGGTGCAAGACGATCCGGAAGTGCTGGAAACAGTCGATTTGGAAACCACATCGTGGCGCACCGTTCCAGACGAGGAGGATTCCGGAGTGGCCACCAAGCCTCGTCCGGCACTTGACCCGGAACCGTTCCGAAGGCAGGTGCAGCACATTTGCCGAGAGGCAATCAGCGCGTGCGAGTACGGGGATGACTGGGAAGAAGACCATGCCTCTGATCGACTCCGGGAACTGCTGGAGCAGGGAGGAAAATTCTTGGCAGGGGACGCGCCGGAAAAGGCGTTGCTCATCTTTCAGACCATCACCGAGGCGTATCTTCTGGAAATGGATGACCTGACAGACTACGGCCTCACGGAAGAATTCACCTGCGAACTTGACGAATGCCTTGCCGAGGCGCTGCTGAGTGTGGAGTGGTCGGAGACAGAGCGTCCACAGTGGCGGCAACGCCTGCTCAACTGGGACAACGACACGGATGGCGGTTTTGCCGTTGCCCTTGCCGCTCTTGATGAGGGTTGGAAGGCACCTCGCGTGAAGCGGTTGTTGAGTGGCAAAGCCAAGCTTGAGGACTTGGAGGACGAGGATGATCCGGATTCCAGCAACGACCTGATCCTGATCCGGTTGCGTATCCTCGAACGCCAAGAGCGGTTTGAGGAATACCTGCATTTGTCCCGAACGGCAGGACACAGGGCTTTCTATCTCTGTATGCTCGTCCGGATGGGAAAGGTCGATCAAACCCTGCAAGAAGGGCTGGGGCAGTCACTTGGTCTCCATGAGGCACAGGCGGTAGCCAAGGCGCTGCGGGAACACGATGCTCCCGAATCCGCACTGGCCATCGCCCTGCACGGTTTGCAACAAACAGAAGCACTGGATCAGCCGGGTGCGCGGAACAATGAACTGGCCGCATGGACAAGTGAACTGGCGGAGGCCCTCGGAAAAACTCCGGAGGCAATCCAATCCGGAACCGCAGCCTTCAAACACGATCCCAGCCTGAACGGCTACCTGCGCCTGCAAGAGTTGAGCGTGGAAGCAGATTGGCCGGATTTGAAAGCGGAACTGCTGCAACACCTCCGTTCCACGAGGGGGAGTTGGCAGGCAGACGTGAAAAACACCGTGGATGTTTTCCTCCACGAAGACCTGCTCGATGATGCCATCGCCACCGTGAGTGCGGAAAGCTACTACCATCGGGACGTGATCCACCGTGTCATGGACACCACCATCGCCCGGTGCCACCGACTGGATTGGGTGATTGAAAACGCCCGGCCCCGCGCCGAGGAGATCATGGACTCGGGAAAGGCGCAACTCTACCACCACGCCGCCAATTGGCTGCGCAGGGTCCGCTCTGCCTACAAGGCTTCCGGGGGCATGGGGCAATGGCGAAAGTATTACGCGGAAGTGTCTGCAAAGCATGGGCGGAAATACAAGCTGATGGGCCTGCTGAAACCCTTGGCTTGAAAAACAAAAAGTCACGGATTTTCCNATGATCCCCCGACTCGCGTTCAGCGAGCAAACCTCCCGACTTTTCCGAGATTACCTCAATGTCCTTGCGGCCCAAGGCTTTTCCGGAGAATTGCACCACGACTTCGGCACCCGACTCGTGACCGCGACGGACAACAGCATCTACCAGATCACTCCGCAGGCGGTGGTGTACCCTAGGAACGCGGAAGACATCCAGCGCGCGCTCAGGCTCGCCACAGAACCGCGTTTTCAGGACATCAAAATCACCCCTCGCGGTGGAGGCACCGGAACCAATGGACAGTCACTTTCCGCAGGCATCATCCTCGACTGCTCACGGCACCTCAACCGCATCCTCGATGTCAATGTGGAGGAAGGCTGGGTGCGTGTGCAGCCCGGAGTGGTGCTGGACCAACTCAACGATCAGCTTGCGCCCCTTGGCGTGTTCTTCGCGCCGAACCTCTCGCCGAGCAGCCGCGCCACGCTCGGCGGTATGATCAACACCGACGCCTGCGGCAAAGGTTCCCGGATTTATGGGCGCACCAGCGACCATGTGCTTGCACTGACCTGCATCCTCTCAGACGGTGCAAAGCTCGATGTCGAACCGTGGGAGGCCGAAGCCTTGGCGCAAGTGAAATCCAGGGATGGACTCGCGGGTTCGGCGCTCCGGGTGGTGGACGAGATCGTGACGGAAAAAGCGGAGGTGATTGAGCGGGTCTTTCCCAAGTTGAGCCGTTTCCTGACGGGCTACAACCTCGCCAAGGTGTACGGGAATGACGATGGCTGCTTCAACCTCAACTACCTGCTCGCAGGCTCCGAGGGCACGCTGGCGGTGATCACCGAAGCCAAACTACGGCTCACGCCGCTGCCACGGCACAAGGAGTTGCTGGTCGTCAAATATGAGAGCTTTGACGATGCGCTCACTGCCGCTGAATTACTGGTCAAATCCGATCCTGCTGCGATTGAGACGATTGACGAAAAAATCCTTGAACTCGCCAAGGAGGACGA
>PBTB01000013.1 GCA_002726945.1 Deltaproteobacteria bacterium
GAATAACATGGACCGTATCCGCTCCCTCACGTTTCCAAGGATCAAGGGGTTGATGAATGATAAAAAAGTGGTGGAGCACTACCAGTATGAAATCTTTGAGTCACTGAACCAACTTGACGACATTCTGGAGTATGTTTCGTTCAAGGAGTTGAAAGCCGACATCATCAACGACATGGGGGAGACCGTCCGGGACTACATGGAAATCAAACAGGGGTTCGACCCTCGTTTTTTTGAAGTGCAGCAAAGGATCAAGAACGACATCTCCTACAAGACCATGGTCGGGCAATTCGGAGACATGGAGAAGACCCGGAGTTTCTACGAGCAGAAGTGTTACCGACTACTCGGCAATGTGTTCATCCGCTTGTTGGAACGAGGAGAGTTCGATCTCTCTTCACTGGTTGCCGGAGAAGTCAGCGAGATGGGACTCAAGGCCATTGAGCTTGAGGATGACGACATGGTGGAAATTCTCATCATCCGTTTCAACACCCTCCTGCGCTTTGCGATCAAGCACGCCATCCGCAACAACGAACCCCGCAACCTCTACAACCTGATCTACTACTACGGAACCTTCGTCAACTACCTTGTGGACCACAAGCGCGAGGCGTTCGTCAAGAAATGTTTCATGTACTTCCGGATTTACGGGGTGGAGATTTTCAAGCACGGCAGCAACGCCGCTGCAATGTATTTCATTGTCGATGTGGTGGCGACGGAGATGCGCAAGGTGCTGGAGCGCATCTACGAGGAGGACTGGGACCAAGAGCTTCAGAATGGGCTGCTCAACGAGATTTTGCAGGTGGACAATCCTCCGGATTTCAACAAGGAGGATCTCGCCCAGGGGGTCCTCATCAACAACGGGGTCCGGGTGGTGCAGATGGCGCTGGCACTGTTTTACCATCGGCACCAGAAGATGGACTATGTGAACCGCATCACCATCGACGTTTTGGACGACCTCAACATTTTGGATGAGGAAACATTCCGGAGGGTCATTGAGATGACTGCGGCACGGCTGCGGTTTGCCGGCAAGACCTTCTGGGAAGACACGGACCGAGGGAACCTCAACATCTACTACACCTCGGATCAGGCTGAGATTGCCCCCTTCAAAGAGGCTGTCTTCCAGCAGGCCCAAACCATCCTGATGAAACGCGCTCAGGTTAAGTACAAACTCACCGAGGAAGAAGCCCAAGTGCTGTGGGAGATGTCACGGCTCACGAAGGAGAAGGACTACGCCCTCGTGCTGGAGCAGATCGAGCGCTTTGAGCAGACGCTGGAGCAGTTGGACGAGATTGACGAATCCCGGCTTCAGGCGTTGGTTGCCGTTCGGCAGAAGCTGGGTTTCACCTCTGATAATCCCCAACTGACCGTCTCCCACACCCGTCAGGTGGCTCTGGGGACGGAGTTGCAAATCAAGGCGGTGGACGATGGCGACCAGCAGGTTCAGTTGGAGGGCCGAGTGAGCTTCAACACGCCGAACTACTTCTACGTCGTGGTTGCCCGGACACGAGGGTTGGGCACGAACATCCGCCAACTCACCATCCGTTTCAAACCGCCGCGTCGCAACATCGTCTATCAGTTCCAGTTGGAGCCTGCGGAGGTTTCCCAGTCCCAGCCCCACTTCAAGCTTCCCCACACCCGCGACATCAAGATTGTCGAGGAGCATTAAGCGTTGAGTGCCCAAGATTTTGCAGCCTCCGTTTTTGGGCAAGTGCCCGGCCTGCTTTTCGTCGATCACATTGCGATTGCTGTGCTTCCGGGAGAGTTGGAGGGGCAGGTTGCTGCATACACGGCGCTGGGCTTCCGGGAACTGCACCGCGAGGAAATGGGGGGACGCGATCAAGTTCGGGAGGTGCTGCTCCAGATCGGTAACAGCCCCAACCTGATTCAGCTTCTGGAACCAACCTCTCCGGACTCTCCCGCGCAAAAGCAGATCGACCGCAATGGAGGACGCGGCGGCGTAGCGCATGTCGGCTTCCGTGTGAAGAATGCGCAAGCCGCGTTCGACTGGTTCCGTGAAAACGGATTTCGCGTTGTGGATGAGGCGCCACGCACTGGTTCTCGCGGGACCACCGTCTTCTTCATCCACCCCAAGTCCAAAGACGACTCTCCCTTCGGCATTCTCTACGAAATCGTCGCGGAACCCAACGATCCACAAAATCTCCCCGCCCCCCTTTTGCAAAGAGTACAGCCATGAGTTCTGGACATCGAATTCTTGTGGTCGGCGGGGCGGGCTACATCGGCTCGCATGTTGCGAAAGCATTGCGGGACTCCGGAGACCAACCTGTTGTTTTCGACAACCTCAGTAGCGGCCAGCGCGTCAACCTGCTCGATGGATTCGAGTTCATTCACGGGGATCTCCTGCTTCCAGAGCAAATCCGTGCCGCGATGTCCGGGATCGATGCCATTATCCATCTCGCGGCACTCAAGGCGGCAGGGGAGTCGATGGTGCAGCTGGAACGCTACGCCACCCACAACCTTTCCGGCACCCTCAATCTGCTCAACGCAGCCACCGAGGCAGGAGTCCAGCACATCGTCTTTTCCTCCAGCGCTGCCGTATATGGGGAACCGAAGTACACTCCGATGGACGAGGCGCATCCGACGGAGCCGGTCAATTTCTACGGATTCACCAAACTAGAGATCGAGCGTATCTTGGCATGGTACAGCCAACTCCGGGGTCTGCGCTTCGCCAGCCTGCGTTATTTCAACGCGGCGGGCTACGATGTTGATGGCGAAATCCGGGGTTTGGAGCAAGACCCCAACAACCTGCTGCCCCTTGTGTTGGAAACCATCAGCGGTCGGCGTCCGCATATTGAAGTTTTCGGCACGGACTATGACACTCCGGACGGCAGTTGCATCCGCGACTACATCCATGTCAGCGACTTGGCCGATGCCCATGTCCGAGCATTGCGGTATCTGAACACAGAAGCTCAGGATTTGACCGTCAATTTGGGCACATCAAATGGCCTGAGCGTGCTTGAAATTGTGGCAGCAGCACGGGAGATTTCCGGAGTCGATTTTGTAGTTCGCCAGACTGGACGACGTGCAGGGGATCCCGCTGTGGTGTTGGCTAGTGCCGAGCAGGCCAAACAAATACTGGGCTGGAGTCCACAGCACAGTGCTGTGCAGACGCTGCTGGAAACGATGGTACGAGCGTACCGAGGAAAGAGGAGTTAGGCTGTAGGTTTTAGGGGGGGGGCGAAACCTACAGCCTAAAAGCCTAAAGCCTTACTTGATCTCGACTGAAGCACCGACCGCTTCGAGCTTTGCCTTCAGTGCATCCGCTTCTTCCTGAGGAATGCCTTCCTTCACGGTCTTCGGAGCGGACTCCACAAACTCCTTCGCCTCCTTGAGACCCAGTCCTGTGATGGCCCGGACTTCCTTGATGACGTTGATCTTCTTCTCGCCAATGGCGGTGAGGACAACGTCAAACTCCGTCTTCACTTCCTCAGCGGCGGCTTCGCTACCGCCAGCCGCGGGTGCAGCAGCAACGGTAGCAGCGGCTGCGCTGATGCCAAACTTCTCTTCAAGTTCCTTGACCATCCCTGAAAGGTCCAGCACAGACATGTTGGAGATGAATTCGACGACTTGATCCTTGGTGATATCTGCCATTTTCTTGCTTGGTTACAGGATTACTCTTTGCTTTGTGCAATCGCCGCGAGGGTGCGGACGAACTTGGCGGGCACCTCGTTGAGGGTCCGGACGAACTGGGTGGTCGATGCTTGCATCAGGAAGAGGAGTTGAACGAGTAGTTCCTCTTTCGAGGGCAGCTTCGCCAACGCTTGCAACTGATCCAAATTCAGGACTGAGATCCGTCCTGAGTCTGAGAGCAACCCAGCATGAATTTTAAGATTCTCGTGCTCGTCAGCATACTCGGTGAGTACTTTGGCCTGCTCAACCGGGTTGTCGCTGAAGACCATCGCCCGTGCCCGCACAAACTGAGCTTGCAGTTCGGCGTAAGGCGTGTCCTTCACCGCAATCCGGGCGAGGGTGTTCTTGAGCACCTTCATGGAAGACTGGGTCTCGTTCAACTTCTTGCGAAGTTCCACGAGGTCATTCGCCGAAAGCCCCTGATAGTCCACCAACACTCCTGCCGAAGCACTGGAGAACAGGCCCTTCAACTCCTCCACGGACTGCTCTTTTTGTTCTCGGTTCATGGGCACTCCTAAGGTGTGCATGGTCCTCCCAACAAGGGAGCACCGGGATTCACTGAAGACCGAGAGAAAGGGACGCGAACGCGCAAGAACCCGGAAACTCCGGGAGGATGGGCTGCGGTCCTGTCTCGGCAGGGAGTTTAAGCCTTCCGGCCCCTACTGTCTTCGACAGCCGTCAATCGTGAGACGTGCTGAACTCAAGCGGCTTGTGGATCAACCTTGAGGCCAGGGCCCATGGAAGAACTGATCGTGTAGCCGCGCAGGTAAATGCCCTTGGAGGTGGAGGGTTTGAGCCGCTTCACCGCATCCACAAGGGCGGAAACATTCTCTTCGAGCTTTTTGGGCGCGAAGGAGATTTTGCCAACCGGAGCATGGAGGTTGCCTGCCTTGTCCACGCGGAACTCCACTTGTCCGGATTTGATGCTCTGCACCACGGCTCCCACATCAAAGGTGACAGTGCCGACCTTCGGGTTGGGCATGAGGCCACGCGGCCCGAGGATTTTTCCGATCTTGCCGACCACGGCCATCATGTCTGGAGTTGCCATGCAGCGGTCAAATCCCAGCCAGCCGCCTTGGATTTGCTGGGAGAATTCCTCGCCACCGACAAAATCCGCTCCGGCATCTTCGGCTTCCTTGACCTTCTCGCCTTTGGCAAACACCAACACCCGGACCTCCTTGCCCAAGCCGTGGGGCAGGGCGCAGGTGCCGCGCACCATGTGGTCGGCCTTGCGGGGGTCAACGCCAAGGCAGAGCACGACCTCGACGGTTTCATCAAACTTGGTGGCCTTCACTGCTTTGAGCAGGCCGATGGCTTCCGGAAGTTCGTGGAGTTTGACCAGATCGACCCTCTCCCGGATCAGCCGCTCTCGTTTCGTCAGTTGTTTCATTGGAAATTCCTTGCTCAGTCTGCGACTTCCACACCCATGCTGCGGGCCGTTCCTGCTACCGTTTGTTTGGCGGCTTCAAGATCATAGCAGTTGAGGTCGGGCATTTTGGTTTGGGCGATTCCCTCAACTTGGGCGTTGCTCAAGGTGCCCACCTTGCTCGTGTTCGGAGTCGGCGAACCCTTGTCCAGTTCCAGTGCCTTCTTGATCAAGACCGGCACCGGCGGTGTCTTCATGATGAAGTCGAAGGACCGATCATTGTACACCGAGATCACCACCGGGACGATGGTATCCATGTCCTGCGTCTTGGCATTGAATGCCTTGCAGAATTCCATGATGTTCACCCCGTGTTGACCCAAGGCTGGGCCAATCGGCGGGGAGGGGTTGGCTTTTCCTGATGGAACCTGCAATCTGATGTATGCGCTAATCTCTTTCGCCATCCGTTATTCCTCCACGTTCTTAACCTTGTCAAACTCGACCTCCACTGGGGTTGGTCGTCCGAAAATACTGACCAACACCTTGAGCTTTTCACGCTCGGTGTTGATCTCACCAATGACACCAGTGAAGCCATTGAACGGCCCTTCGGTAATCGTGACCTTCTGGTCGATGACGTACTCCTCTTCAGCGGCCATCTGCTGGAAGCCCTCGCTCACCTGCGCCTTGATCGCGTCCAGTTCCTCCTCATCCAGCGGCAGGGGATCCCGCTGCGTTCCGCCGACAAAGCCGCTGATGCGGTTGATGTCCATGAGCAGGTGCCAGAGTTCCGGCGTCAACTCCATACGAATGAGAATGTAGCCCGGAAAGTACTTCTGGTTGATGCGGCGCTGCTTGCCACCCTTTGTCCGGACAATCTCCTCGGAGGGGATGAAGATCTCATCCACCAACTCGTCCAGCCCCTTGATGCGCAACTTTTCCCGAACGGTCTGTTCCACCCGGCCTTCGTAACCTGTGTGCGCCTGAAGGATGTACCACTTGGCATTGGGGTTGCGCGGAGGTTCCGGCTCCAGAGTCGGCTCCTCCGACACGTCCAGTTGGTGGGGGGCATCTGCCCGTTCCGATTGCAGCACTTCCGCAACCACGGGTTCGGTCGGCAGCACTTCCGCAACCACGGGTTCGGTCGGCAGCACTTCCGCAACCACGGGTTCGGTCGGCAACACTTCCGCAACCACGGGTTCGGTCGGCAGCACTTCCGCAACCACGGGTTCGGTGTCGAGTCTCACGTCGTCTTCAGCCATCAACTGTTTGTCAGCCAGAGATCAATTGCTTCATCAGGTTTGCAAGTCCCAAATCCGCAATGCCAAGATAAACCGCAATCACCAGCGAAACACTAAGCACAACTCCCGTGGATTTGAGGGTGGCCTCGCGAGTCGGCCACTGCACCTTGCGGAACTCGCTAAGGATGTCCTCAATGAATTTTCGTAAACGCTTAAACATGCTATTGCCTGTTGCTCCAGATCACCATCCTGCACAAAATGGCGGCTTTGGCCGCTGGCAGGGCAGACAGGGATCGAACCTGCGACCTTCGGTTTTGGAGACCGATGCTCTACCAACTGAGCTACTGCCCTGTACGAGGATCGGCGAGGGTTCCGGAGTTTACTTGGTTTCGCGGTGGAGTGTGTGCTTGCGGTCCCACTTGCAGTACTTGCGCAACTCCAGCCGCTTGGTCTTCAACTTCTTGTTCCGCGAGGCCACATAATTCCGGCGCTTGCACTCTGTACACTCCAGATGCACGGTCTCTCTCATCTCCCAACTCGTCCAGAAGGTCGTGGAGCCTTGGAGCAGGATTGAACTGCCGACCTCATCCTTACCAAGGATGCGCTCTACCACTGAGCTACCAAGGCCTGTAAAACGGCTCGGTGGTGGGGAGGGAGAGATTCGAACTCCCTAAGCCTAAGGCGCCAGATTTACAGTCTGGTGCGACTCGCCATCGTCGCCGCCTCCCCCCCGTGGAGCTGGCAAGGGGACTCGAACCCGTAACCTGCTGATTACAAATCAGCCGCTCTACCAGTTGAGCTATGCCAGCGGCTTAATGCCAAATAAACATTGTTGCATGAAACTTGCGCCCTTGTCAACAAAAAACAACCCCTGATTCAGGCAGGCTCCAGCACTTTTGGCAATGGGGGGGTGGGGGCAGGTGGGAGTTTGACGGCATGCTCGCGGCTGAACTGGTAGTCCTGAAAAACATGCTCGGCGGTGAGCAGTTGGTAGCGTCCGTCGGAGAGTTGATGGGTGGTGTCTTTGAGGCGATAGACGTTGTGTCCACACGTCCAGATCTTGAAGGTGCGCATGTGGGTGCAGAGGCAGGTTTTGTCTGGGATCGAGAGCTTTCCGGAATGCTCATTCAGTTCCCGGTTGTACGCCTCGACATAGGCGCAGTGCCCATGCTTGTCCAGAATGTAGCCGAACGCCTCGCAGTTGGGGCGGATGCCCGCGCCGATTCCGGGAGAATTCGCCAGCATCCGCATGGGGTAACCCGTGGGGGAGAGCGTGTTCACCACCACGTCTTCCTCAAAGGCTTCGTAGTATTTCTGCTTGACAGAGGTGGGCAATCCGCACTCCTCGGTCACGGTGAACCGCGTCGCGACCTGCACGGCGGAAGTCCCCTTTTCCAGAAACTCAACGGCATCGGTTCCGGTAAACACCCCGCCTGCCGGAATCACCGGGATGTCGAGGTCGTTGTCCTTCAGGAAGTCCTGTGTCTCCCGGACAATGATTTTGAGATCGTACTCGGCCCAATCCATGCCGAAGCCCAAGTGCCCTCCAGCAAGTGGGCCTTCGACGATGATGTAGTCGGGCATCCGGTCGGTGCGCTTTGCCCGCTTGAGAAAGGGGCGCAAGGCGCGGACGGAAGAGATGATGATGCCGAGCAGAGCATCATGGAAACGCGGGTTGTCCCGCATCAAATCAAAGGAGTTCAGGTGCAGTCCGGCACTCAGGGTGATGCCGTCAATCCCGGAGTCAAGAGCCTCGTTCAGTCGAACGCGGAGCGTGTCGCGGGTGTTGTTCATCGTCAGCTTCTCCATGCAGTTGACGAAGATCAACCCGTTGCCACGCTTGGCCGACATGGTGCGCCCGACATGCAGTCGCTGGGCTTCGGCAAGCTGTTCCAGATCGAACTGCACGATAGCCTTGTCCACGCTGTTGACGTTGTACTTGTAGGTCTTGAGTTTTTGCTGGACGAAATTCGTGTCGTAGCGTCGGTCTGAGACGGTCGGAGCCATCGCATCGGAAATATGGCCAATCCCCCCCAGGCGACAGGCTTCCCANGCCAAGGCNGNNGTGGAGATGTCCACNCCCATNCCNCCCACCAAAATGGGNACATATTCTCGCCCCCGGAGTTGGANACGNAAGTCGTCTAANATTTTTNTCATGTGTGCCCAGTNAAGCGAGGAGNCCTCGGATTTGGAGTTNNGAAAAACAGNCNCCCGGGNAAAACATAAGNGGTGCTTAGTTCGCCATGATCGAGTAGCCGCAGTCCACATACACCGTCTGTCCCGTGATTCCGGAAGAGACATCGCTGAGCAGGAAGGCTGCAGTTTTGCCCACTTCCGCTTGGGTCACGGTCCGGAGCATCGCGGAATGCTCTCCAGCGACGCGGAGCATTTCGCTGAAGTTCTTGATTCCGGAGGACGAGAGGGTACGGATGGCCCCGGCGGAGATGTTGTTCGCCCGGATGTTTTCCGGACCCAACTCGCGGGCGAGGTAGCGTGTGGAGGCTTCCAGTGCCGCTTTCGCCGAACCCATCACGTTGTAGTTGGGTACGGCCAGCACCGCGCCAATGAAGCTGATACTGAGGATGCTGCCGCCCCCTCGCTTGCACATCATCGGGGCAACTCCGTTAGACAAGGGCAGCAGCGAGAACGTGCTGATCTCGTGCGCCTTCATGAAGCCGATGCGGCTGGTTTCGGAATATGGGCGGTTGAGGTCATCGTAATCCGCAAATGCCAAGCTGTGGACGAGGAAATCGAGTTCGCCCCACTCTTTCTCGGTGGTCTTGATGAGTTGCTTGATGGAGTCGTCGTTGCCAACATCGCACTCTTGGATGATGCTTGCCCCCACCTTGTCCCCCAGTTTGCGGACATTGGCCTCGAAGCGCCCTTTGGGTTCGGTGAGGTAGGTGAGTCCCAATTCCGCACCCAACTCGTGAAGTTGCTCGACAATGGCCCACGCGATGCTGCGCTGATTACCCACGCCGAGGACCAATCCCCGTTTTCCGGAAAAATCAATCATGGTTTTTTAATCTAACTTTTGTTTGCTTTTGGCTCCACATTCTCCAAGTCGTAGTGGAAGGTGCCCAGCGCCATTCCCAGCCTCACGGGCTGCCCCACGCTCACCGAGTCCCAGTTCACCTGTCCGGGCTGAAAGAGCAGGATCACCGTTGATCCCAACTCAAACCGTCCCAATTCCTCCCCGCGTTCAACTCGAAAGGGAACTTGCAAGGTCTTCTGCATCCGAACAGCACCGGGGCAGTTGGAAAACAGCTCATTATACCGGACTCGGATGCGTCCCACAACCGTTGCCCCAACTTTAACGAGGGCACACTCGCCTCCGAAGGTGTGCAAATACGAGGTGAGGCGCTCGTTGCTGGCAAACAATCGGGGCACCCAGTTGACACCGAGTGGGCTGACCGTCCAGAGGTCTCCGGGTTCATAGGCGAACTCGCGCACCTCGCCCGCAACCATGCTGTGGATGCGGTGGTAGTTGTGGGGCGCAAGGTAGATTGTCATGAACTCCCCACCCTCGTACCGTGCCGCCCGCTCCGGATTCGCAAGCAGGTCGGCCGCCGTGTAATCCCACCCCTTGGCCTGAATCAAGCACCCCTCCCGGATGGTTCCGAATTCCCCCACCATGCCGTCCACCGGTGAAACAAGTGCTCTGGTTTCAGGGGCAATGGGCCGGAGTCCAGGCTTGAGCGAACGCGTGAAGAATTCGTTGAAGGTCTGGTAGTGCTTTGGAGGATGGGCGGCTTCCGACCAATCCACCCCAAACACCCGGGCAAAGCCCCGAATCAGCGGCTGGAGCAACCACGCCGGGAGTCGCGTGTCCGCAATGCGTCCGCACAGCCGACTGAAGAGGTTGCGGGGCAGAAGTGAGAGCAGATGAAAGCCCAGGGGCTTGCCACCCGGGGGCATCACCCTTCTGGTTGCAGGACCGGAGTTCCGGGAGTTGCAACAAGCTCGACAATGCGGGAACCGTCGAGGACCTCCTCTTCGAGCAACAGTTCTGCAACACGGTGCAGAACGCCGATGTTGTCTCGCAGGAGTTGCGTGGCGCGCTCGTACTGCCGGGCGATGAGCGTCCTCAGTTCCTCGTCAATTTTCTCGGCGGTGTCTTCGCTGTACTCCCGCTCTGCGCCAATCTCCCGACCAAAGACGATCTGCTGGTCGTCAGTGTCCAGCACGATCGGCCCAAGCGCTTCGCTCATCCCCCAGCGGGTGATCATGTTGCGGGCCATTTCGGTCGCCTGCTGGATGTCGTTGCTGGCGCCCGTGGTGATCTCGTCAAAGATGATCTCCTCCGCCGCACGTCCTCCCATGGCGATGATGAGGCGGTGCTGGAGGTAGTCCTGCTTGTAGCTGTGGTAGTCCTGCTCCGGGAGGTAGGCGGTCACGCCCATCGCCCGTCCCCGGGGCACGATGGTCACCTTGTGCACCGGGTCGGTTTTGGGGAGCAGGACGGAAACCAGCGCGTGGCCGGCTTCATGGTAGGCCGTGATGCGCCTCTCTTCCTCCTTCATCACCATCGACTTGCGCTCCGGCCCCATGAGGATCTTGTCCCGCGCCCACTCGAAATCGACGAGTGTGAGCGCAGTCTTGTTGTGCCTCGCTGCGCCAAGCGCGGCCTCGTTGACAAGGTTTTTCAGGTCGGCTCCGGAAAATCCGGGGGTGCCGCGTGCCACGATGTTCAACTCCACATCCTCCGCCATCAACACTTTGGCAGCGTGGATTTGCAGGATGGCCTCACGCCCCTTCACATCCGGAAGCGGAACATGAACTTGGCGGTCAAAGCGTCCGGGGCGTAGCAGCGCCGAATCAAGCACATCCGGACGATTGGTCGCTGCGATGACGATGATGCCGTCGGTGGGTTCAAAACCGTCCATTTCGACGAGCAGTTGGTTGAGTGTCTGCTCGCGCTCGTCGTTGCCACTACCCAAACCAGCCCCCCGACTGCGGCCCACGGCGTCAATTTCGTCGATGAAGATGATGCACGGACCCGTGCGCCGCGCCTCCTCAAACAGATCCCGCACTCGACTGGCTCCGACCCCGACGAACATTTCGACAAAATCGGAACCGCTGATTGTGAAGAACGGCACCTCCGCCTCACCTGCAACGGCCTTGGCGAGCAGCGTTTTTCCGGTTCCTGGAGGTCCGGACATCAACATGCCCTTGGGAATACGCCCGCCGAGCTTGCGGAATTTTGCGGGATCCCGGAGGAATTCGATGGTTTCTTCCAGTTCGCTTTTCGCCTCCTCGACTCCGGCGACGTTGGCAAACGTGATCCCTAGTTGATCTGGCTCAATCTTGTTGGCACGGCTGCGTCCGAGCGTGAAGAGCTTCCCGGCACCTCCCAAGCCACCTTGCATCCGGCGCATCAGGAAAATCCAGATCGCGAAAATCAGCAGGAACGGCCCCCAGTGGATGACCAGTTCGAGGTACCACGGCAGACCCGGCTCCGGGATGTAGTTGATCTGCACCTGATTTCTACGCAGGAAGTCGATCAGCCCTGGATCGTTGGAAGGAATGTAGGTGCGGTAGGCTTGTCCATTATCAACAAATCCTTCAATTTTGGTATCGCCCACGAACTGGGCGCTGAGGATGCTGCCTGCGGCAACCTCGTCCTTGAAGTCGGTGTAGATGAGTTCGCTGATGCGGGTGTCGTTGGCACTCTGGCTGCCGCTGAACATGTTGACGAGGAACACGGCCAGCACCACCACGCTGAGGATGATCAGCAGGTTTTCGTTCTTGAGATGCATAATGTTTCAGTCTGCGCGTTTTCGCCCCAGAGGTTGGGTCGGTTGCTTGGAGACGCTTGGCTCGTTTCAGCCGGAAACTCCAAGTTACCATTCCCCATCTGCGATTACCAGCCTTTTGCGTGTTTCTGAAAGCGCTCAGTCCAGAAGCTCAGGTGCCTTGCGGAATCCACTGCGCCACACGGATCACGGAGGGGATCAGCCCCAGGGTGACGGTCAGCAGCACGATCATGCCTCCGGAGAGCAGGAGCAGGCCGTCGTACTGACTCAGGGATTGCCCGAACAAGACCCAGTTGGAACTGAGCATACCGATGCCGAGCAACTGTCCGAAGAGTACCCCGGAAAGCCCGGAACCTCCGCTCCAGAGGGTCAGCCAGAAGCCCGTGGCGAGCGACTTGTTCTCCTTGGGAATGAGGTAGAGGATCTCGGAGGTCATCGCAATGCTGGAGGCGGCTTGCACAAAGCCGAATCCGGTGGAGACGAATCCTGCGACCCAAGTGACCGGAACTGGAAACCCGCCGCGCATGAGCAGGCTGAGCAGGACAATCCCGTAGCCGAAGTGGCAGAACAGGAAGACATATTTCGTGCCGATGCGGTCCACCATGTTGCCGCCCACCACAAAGCCGATGAGTGCTCCAGCGACCATCAGGTTTCCCAACATCACAAGTTGATCATCGGAAAGCTGAAGCACCTCCTTTTCCAGCAGCCCAAAAAGCTGAGGGCTTGCAGCAGTGAAGAGGGAGAGCAGGAAGCAGTAGGAGCAAAACGGAAGATAACCCGGCAGCTTGATGATTTTTTTCAGCGAACTCCAGAGGGGTTCACTCGGAGGCTTGGGCTGTTCCAACTCCGGAATTTTGGCAAACACGAGCATGCGTATAAACCCGAACAGCACGAGAATCCCCAAAACGATCCGGTAGGTTTCCAATTCTGGAAAACGCTCCAGCATCAGCGTGACCAGCGCAAAGCAACCCACTCCGAATCCCTGCCAAGTGAGCCGGAGTTTTCCGAAAAAACGACCTCGTGTTGCTTCGGAAACCAAGGGGTCCAGCAAGGCGAACCAGTTGGAGCCGCACATGGCGGTTCCCACACCAAAGGCAACGATGCCAATAACAATGACGACACTGGTTGGCTGGAAAGGTGCANCCCCTGCAAAGGTGAGCAAAAACAACCCTGACCCGGAAAACACCATCCCCAGCAAGCCGATGAACTTCTTGCCAAACCAGTCCGAGAGGTACCCGAACGGCATGACCAACACGAACTGAACCATCAATGGCAGCGCCAGCAGGGTCAGGATGTCAGATCCGCTCATTTCAAGGCGAGAGAGGAAGGCCAGCAGGAAGCCGTTGTTGAAGGTCAGAAAGGAGACTCCACCAAGACAGGCGGTTGTCAGAATGCAAAAAGAGGTGAGTTTATTCATCCGAACAGGGACAGTGGTGTCGGGTATGGAATCGTTTTTGCTGGTGGGAAAACTCCAGAAAATGGGATTTCTCTCTTGTTCTTGATGATGAGTCTATGTTATATGTTATACAGTCCCGCGAATTTCGGCAAGATAGTGGGTGCTTTTTGACGAATTGCCGCTTTTCAAAACTATAACGCAGACAGGATGTCTTTGACCTCTAGCAAGAAACGCAGGCAAAATGGCTGCTGAACAAGCAAACATCCTCCAGGACGTCCGGCTTCAGTTTCAAGACTTCTTCGGCTCGTTGAGCCTTGGCAAGCGCATCACGCTGTTGGGGGCGCTGGCGGTGATCCTGATTGGCATGGTGAGCCTCATCATCGTTGCCAACCGCCCGTCCTGGGCACCGCTCTACACCAACCTCGACCCTGCCGATGCCGCGCTGATCGTCGAGAAGCTTCAGGAAAACCAGATCCCGTACCTGCTTGCGCCGGGAGGCCGGGGGGTGCTGGTCGATCCGCAAATGGTGGATCAGGCTCGGCTGACCCTTGCCCGCGAGCGGGTGACTCCTGGAGGGGGGGTCGGCTTCCTGGACCTCTTCGGAACTCCGAGCTTGGGCGAGACGGAGTTTCAGCAGCAGGTCAAGTACCGCATCGCGCAAGAGGGGGAACTGGCACGGCTCATCTCCCAGCTTGATTCGATCCGCTCCGCCAAGATCTCGCTCGCGATCCCGCAGAAGACGCTGTTCTCGGACGAGCAGGAAGACACCACCGCATCGGTCGCGCTTACCCTCTCCGGAAGCGGCATCAACCGCGGGCAGGTGGAAACCGTCATCCACTTGGTCGCTGGTGCGGTCGCATCCCTCAGCCCGAACAACGTCCGGATCACGGACCAGTCCGGAAAGCTGCTCAGCAAAGGAGTCTCGGATCAGTCCGCCGGGGGCAATGTTGGCGACAACTACGCGCACCAGAGCAAGTTCGAGAAAGAACTGGAGGTGAAGATCGCCAAACAGCTTGAGGAGGTCGTGGGCGAGGCGCGGGTCAAGGTGATTGTCTCGGCGACCATGCTCTTCGACCGCCAGACGATCAAGGAGCAATTGGTTGATCCGGACCAGACGAGCGTGATCAGCGAGCAGGTAGTCGACGAGAGTTCCGTGGGGTCGCGCTCGGTGCCGGTCGGCCCCTCTGGTGTGACCACGAACCTTCCGGAAGCAACGGGTCGGGAAGCTGCGACGGTTTCGGAGTTCGTCAAGAAGAACTCCACGAGAAACTTCGAGAGCAGCCGTCGTGAGGTCATCAAGGAGAGCGCTCCGGGGACCCTGACCCGGCTCAGTGTCTCCGTGCTGCTGGACAACAAGCGCCCACACATTCTGGACGAAGACGGGAACTCGATTGGGCGGGACAACATCCGCTGGACGGAGACCGAGAAGGAGGTCATCACCAACCTCGTCAAGGCGGCCATTGGCTACAATGAACCTCGGGGCGACAACATTTTCGTTGGAAACCTGCCCTTCGGGAAGGCACTCGAGGAAAGCAAGGAACTCGAACTCGAGTCTGACCGGGTCCGTAACCAGTTCATCCTTGATGTGGTGCGCTACTCCGCCCTCGGGGTTGCCGTAGTCGCCCTCATCACCCTCGTGATCCGCCCGATGGTCCAGCGCTTGGCCGCCAAGCCTGCGGACCTCGACCTGCTCATGGGTCTGCCTGCGACGATTGGTGAACTTGAAGGCGAGGAACTGGAAATCCCGACCGAGCGCGAATCCGGAATTCCACCGCGAGAGAAAATTCTCGAAATTGCCAAGCAGGATTCGCTCAAAACGGCAGCCCTGGTCCGCACTTGGCTGCGTGACAAGAAATAACCCCGCCTGCAATCCACAACGGGATTGCTCCGGGGGCGTCCCCATTCCGCCACTGCATCCATGCCTGAAGAGTCGGGGTTCCAAGCCTTCACCACAGAGGATTTTGAGGCGCTGTCCTCAAAGCGGGGTGGTGCCGACACAAGTGAGGCTCCCCCTCCTCCTCCGGAACCTGCCGGTGAGTTCGCCCTGATCGAGTTTGAGGAAGAAACCCTGATTTCCGAAGACTTGGAGGGGGGAGAGACTCAAGCCGAGGAGGAGCGCATCAAGCTCGCTGAAACCTTCTCCAGCGAATCCTTTGTCCGCGAAGACAGCCTCCTCACCAACGCGGAAGCCTATGCGGTGTCCATCCGGGACGAGGCCGAATCCTACCGTCAAGGTTTGGTGGGCGAAACCGAAGACCTCAACCGCGAAGCGGAACGGCTCCGGAAGGAGGCGGAACACCTCAAGACCCGTGTCGAGGAAGAACGAACCTCCATCATGCAAGCCACAGAAACCGAGGTTCAGAGCATCCGTGATGCCGCCTATCAGCAGGGGTTTGAATCCGGGTTGGAGCAAGGGACGCAGCAGCGCTACGCCGAGACCGAGGTGCTGGGATTGCAGGTTGTGGAGGTCATTGAGCAACTCCGGACCTTGCGGCAGGCGGTTCGCCAGCAGGGAGAGGAGGAACTGGTGCGGCTGGCACAGAACCTCACGAGGCAGGTGGTGATGGAAGAACTCGCCGTCAACCCGAAAGTGATGGAAAACCTCGCCCGCTCTGCCCTCAAGGAGGTGGAGGAGCATGGCAAAATCCACCTCTACCTGCATCCCCAAGACTATGAGTTCCTGCTCAACAGCGAAACCGATTTGGAGCGCTACTTGGGCGAGGAGCAGACTCTGACCATCAGGGCCAGTCTGGACGTGACTCCGGGATCGATCCTCGTGGAGGGCGACGAAACCAGCGTCGAGTTCACCTTCCAGAATCAGCTTGAGCGGCTGGACCGCATGTTGGAGGAACACCTCTCTGAACAACACGCCCGCATGCACGAGGTTGAGATGGATGCTTACGACTTCACCCCGCGCACTCCGAATCCCGAAACTCCTGCGGAGGCTCCATCGTCCTCCCCCGCTGCTACCGAAAGCTCTACCGAAGCAGACTCAGCGACCTCCGTTCCGGAAGCGGAGTCGTCCACCCCTGCGTGACCGATGCCGGATTCCACGCTTCCTGTTCATCAGCCTCTGAAATCTTACCACGCTCCGCTGGAGCGTTTTGTGCCGCTGCGCCGCGAGGGGCGGGTGACGCAAGTCGTGGGGCACATGGTGGAATCCGCAAACCCCGGCTGCACGGTCGGTAGCATGTGCATGATCCACAATCCCCAGAGCGACATCAGTATTCCTGCCGAGGTCGTGGGGTTGCGGAACAAGCGGGTGCTGGTGATGCCCTTGCAGCACGCCCACAACCTTGGTCCAAAATGCCGGGTCATTCCGGAGGACCGCCCGGCGATGGTTCCGATTGGGTCCGGACTGTTGGGACGAGTGATTGATCCGCTGATGCGCCCGATGGACGGGCAGGGCGAATTGCTCGTCAACTCGGAAATCCCCCTCTATCCGGAAGCGATCAACCCGCTCTCTCGCAGTCGCATCAAGCGGCCCCTTGACGTTGGCATCCGCGCCATCAACGCCTGCCTCACCTGCGGACGTGGACAGCGCATCGGCATCATGGCAGGGTCCGGTGTGGGCAAGTCGGTGTTGCTCGGCATGATGGCCCGCTACACGGATGCGGACATCACAGTGATTTCGCTGATCGGCGAGCGCGGCAAGGAGGTCCGGGAGTTCATCGAGGACAATTTGGGCGAGGAGGGGCTGAAGCGCTCCGTGGTCGTGGTCGCCACCTCGGACCAGCCGCCCCTGCTGCGGATGCGCGGGGCGTTTGTCGCTACTGCCATCGCGGAGTATTTCCGTGACGAGGGGCAAGACGTGCTGTTGGCGATGGACTCGCTCACGCGCTTTGCGATGGCGCAGCGCGAAATCGGCCTTGCCGCCGGAGAGCCGCCGACCACCAAGGGCTACCCTCCATCCGTGTACAACCTTCTGCCCAGATTGCTGGAGCGTGCGGGAACCTCCGAGGGCACGGGTTCAATCACGGGATTCTACACCGTCTTAGTGGAAGGAGACGACATCAATGACCCCATCGCAGACGCCATCCGGGCGATTGTGGACGGGCACATCGTCCTCAGCCGCGACCTTGCTGCGAAAGGCATCTACCCCGCCGTGGACATCCTCAACTCCTCCAGCCGGGTGATGGTGGATGTCACCACCGAGCAGCACCTCAAGCTCGCGCAAATCTACCGTCGCACCCTCGCCACCTACCGGGAAGCCGAAGACCTCATCAACATTGGAGCCTACGTTCAGGGGAGCAATCCCGAAATTGACTACGCTCTCTCCAAAAACACCCAGATGCAGGACTACATGCTCCAAGACATGCAGGAACACNCCTCGCTCACCGAATGCGAGGCCCGACTGCTCCATATCTTCGGCGACCGCATGGCAGGGGCTGCCTGAACGGCAGTTCCGGTTTCACTGCAAAAACACGTCGGCAAGCTTGAAGACCACGCCAAGGATGGTCAGCCCGCCGATCAGCCGCCACGTCTGGCCGTGGATCACCTGCGTCAACGGGACTGCAACCTCCCGGATTCTTTTTGTCGGTGTAGTTCCGTTTCCTTGATCTCCTTTTGCAAGCGAAGTTCGCTCTGGGGGCAAGTGCAAGTGAGACTTTCACCCAATCCTCCGGTGCGCCTGCATCATGGACCTCCCCATCCCGACAGGGGACACGAGCGTCATNGCTTCAAGAATCCCACTCCTCTCCATCCTGAACTCCCGGAAAGATCCCGCATCCGCATCCGTATGCTGAAACGTTATAGTCAAAACTATATATTCTAGAACACATTTCTACTAAAATACAG
>PBTB01000014.1 GCA_002726945.1 Deltaproteobacteria bacterium
ATGAACGTGAGGATTCCCTGCGGATTTCCATCGACACCAAGGCGAAAGTGGACTTGGGGGAGTTTTCGCGGGGCGGCGTCTCCCGCGGTGAAAAAGCCACCCAGGCTTTGGATCACGACATGCAGGTCAAGCAGAAAATAGTTCCCTTCGGAGCTTCCCAGAGCGAGGAGTCTGAAAAGGTTTTTTGAGCATGCTTGCCGAGGCGGGTGAGCAGATATTGGGGACAGCCCCGGGCCCGCATGTAGTCGAAGGCTTCTTCAAAGGTGTCTGCTCTGCCTCTGGAATGTCTGGCAACTTGGTTTGAGGAGGCTTCATGATTGCTTTCATGGCCTTTTGAGGGAGTTCGCAATTTTTTAACCTGCTCTACTCCGTACCCCAATTTATTGAGAACTTACGGGTAATCTTGCTGAGAACAGGTCCCAACCCTCCAGAGGGGAACTATCCAGCTTCCAGTTTCGTTCATTTGGATTTCTTGTCAGAAGTTCCGTAGCCTCCCCCACCGGGCGTTTCGATGCGGAAGCGTTCTCCGGCCTCGGCATGGATTTCGTTCTTGCCGCCGAGGGAAAGCGTGGTGCCGTCATTACGCAGGAAGAGATTCCGTCCACAGACTCCGGGTTCGCCACCGTCCAATCCGTAGGGTGCGTACACCCGGCGTTCCGAGAGGATCGCAGCATTGAGTGGTGTCAGAAACTCGACCTCCCGCACGAGTCCGTCGCCGCCTCGGAACTTCCCACCGCCACCCGTGTTTTGGCGGATGGAGAACTCGCGGAGCATCACGGGAAAACGCCGTTCCAAGATTTCAGGATCGGTGATGCGCGTGTTGGTCATGTGGGTGTGGACTCCGGACTGCCCATGCCATGAGGCTCCGGCTCCAGCTCCTCCTCCGATGGTTTCGTAGTAGCCGAAGCGCTCGTTGCCGAAGGTGAAGTTGTTGGTGCAGCCCTGCGAGGCGGCACAGGCGTGGAAGGCCCGGAGGATGACATCGGTGATGCGCTGCGAGGTGAGCACGTTGCCACCAACCACCGCCGCATGTTCCGAAGGCGAAAGCAGGGTGCCCTCCGGAACGATCACCTTGATGGGGTTCAGGCAGCCTTGGTTGAGCGGGATGTCCTGCGGAATGAGGCAGCGCAGTCCGTAGAGGATCGCCGAATTCGTGACCGCTTGAGGCGCGTTGAGGTTGCCGTAGAGTTCCGGACCCGTGCCGGTGAAGTCGAACACCGCACTACCGTCCCGACGGTCAATGGTGATTTTCAACACGATGGGGCTACCATCGTCGAGGTAATCCTGCGCCGAGAGCGAATCCACCTCCTGAAGTCCTTCACGTTCGGACAAATCCGTGAGCATGTGGCGCACGGCTTCTTCGGCATTGGCCTGAATGTGCCGCATGTACGCCTGCACCACGTCGAGCGAGTAGTGGTCCACCATTTCCAGCAGCAGGTCAATGCCGCGCTGGTTGGCAGCGATCTGCGCCTTGAGATCGGAGAGGTTGTCAGAAAGCAGTCGCGCGCCGCTCATGGACGCCTCGCCCGGACCTCGTGGCAGCATACCGGGTTCGAGCAGTAATTCGGTGATGCCGTCCTCGTTGAACATGCCGTTTTCCACGAGCTTGAAGCTCTTGATGCATGCACCCTCATCGATGAGCTTGCGGGAAAACGGGGGCATGGAGCCGGGGGAAATACCGCCGATGTCGGCGTGGTGCCCCCGGCTGGCGACGAAAAAGATTGGGCGTCCATCACGCCACACCGGAGTGATCACGGTGATGTCCGGAAGGTGGCTGCCGCCCGCAATGGGGTGGTTGGAGACCAGCACATCGCCTTCCCGCAGGTTTTCTCCCTGAAGTTCGATCTGGCGGCGAACGGCGTCACTCATCGCCCCAAGATGCACTGGAACATGCGGGGCGTTGGCGACCAAACCTCCGGATTCGTCAAAGATCGCACAGGAGAAATCGAGCCGTTCCTTGATGTTCGTTGAAATTGCGGTGCGCTGAAGCGTACGGCCCATCTGCTCCGCGATGGACATGAAGAGGTTGCTGAAGATGGAAAGCTGGATCGGGTCCGACTGGGTGCCGATTTCGTGCTGGGTTTTGGTTTCGACCGTGATGACGACATCGCCGAATTCGGTGATTTCAGCAAAGCATCCGGGTTCGATGAGGATCGTTGAAGTGTCCTGCATGAGAATCGCCGGGCCATTGAGCCGTTGCCCGGCGCCGAGTTGATCGAGCAGGAAAATTGGCGTGTCGTGCCAGCCGCTCTCAAAGTAGCAGCGGGTTGGGGTGTCGGGTTCCGGTATTCCGGATTTGTTGGCAATGGGAAACTTTTGCAAGCTTGGAGATTTGGCGGTCGCCCGCACCCGCACGTCGTCCACCAGGATATCACGGTTGACAAGTTCAAAGCCGAACTCGCGGTGGTAGGTCTCCCGGAACGTTTGGCCGTAGTCCGGAAATGACTCTGCCGACGATTGCAGTTCCGCACTCGAAGTGGAAAAGCCCAATCCACAATTGGTCCGCCCTGCGTTGTAAGTGACCGACTCCGGTTCCGGGATCATCAACGCGGTGTCGGTGCCGTGATAGCGCAGGTTGAGGAAGCGTTTCGTCTCGATTTGGCTCTGAGGGTAGCCCTGTTGAAGCAAGGCGTTTGTGGCTTCGGTGGTCAGCGAGTCCAGTCGTGCCGATAGTGTTGATTCGGTGTCGGAACCATAAACCAACGCGGCGGGTTCCTGCCGTTCCTCCACAATGTTGGCGAGGCCCATGCCGTAAGCCGAAAGGATGCCGGCGAAACGGTGGATGAAGATACATGAGATGCCAAGTTCGCGGGCAATGGCGCAGGCGTGTTGTCCTGCGGCTCCGCCGAAACAGGCGAGGACGTGTTCCTTGGTGTCAAACCCGCGCATCACGGAAATTTCACGGATGGGTCGCACCATCACCTCGTTGGCAACTCGGACGAAGCCCAATGCGACCTCCTCCGCACTCATTTCTGGAAGTCCGCGTTCACGGGAGTGAGCGTTGATTGCGTTGGTCAGTTTTTCAAAGGCGCTGCGGGTGGCTTCGACATCGAGCGGTTGATTTTCGGTGGGACCGAAGATTCTGGGGAAGTAGCCCGGATGCAGCCGTCCAAGGACAAGATTGGCATCGGTGATGGCGAGGTGGCCGTTCTTGCGATAGCAGACGGGGCCGGGGTGCGCCCCCGCCGATTCCGGGCCGACCTCGAAGAGTCCGTTCCGGAAGAAAAGTCGGGAGCCACCACCAGCCGCCACCGTCTTGATGTGCATTTGCGGGGCTTGAATGCGGACTCCGGCAGTTTCGGTCTCATATGTGAGCTCGTAGTCGGTGCCGTAGCGCGACACATCGGTGGAGGTGCCGCCCATGTCGAAGCCGATGGTCGGTGATCGGTGATCGGTGATCGGTGGCTGGCTGTTGGAGTTCTTAATTCCTGATTCATCATTCTTAACTGACGTTGTCAGGGCATACCCCACCACACCACCTGCGGGTCCGGAGAGGATGGCGTTGCTGCCCTTGAAGTGATCGGCATCGGTGAGTCCGCCATCGGACTGCATGAACAAGAGTTGCGAGCTTTCCAGACCATCCGAAAATCCTGTCCGGAAACTGTCGAGGTAGTTGCGGATGTGCGGGGTGAGGTAGGCATCCACGGTCGTGGTGTCTCCACGGGCGACCATCTTGACCATCGGTATGACCTCGTGCGAGAGCGAAATCTGCGTGAAGCCGATCTCGCGGGCAAGTTTGCCAAGCATCTGCTCGTGGTCTGGAACCGCATAGGCGTGGGTGAAAACGACAGCAAGTGCGCGGATTCCAGAATCATAAACCCCCTGAAGTTTTGGACGAATTCCATCCAAATCTGGTTTTGCCAAGACCACAAATTGCTCGCCTGTTGTTCCTTCAATGATTTCTAGCCTCGTGTCTTCGGCCTTCTCCCTATTACCTTCTGCCTCTTTTTTTTGCAGCAACCGCACACGTTCTTCGACTTCAATCACCTGCTCATAGAGCAAATCCAGTTTCCGGATTTCCAGATCAAAGAGTTTGGGTCGAGTTTGGTTGCCAATCTGGAGCAAATCCCGGAAACCCTGAGTGATCACCAATGCCGTGCGTGCCCCCTTGCGCTCCAGCAAGGCGTTGGTGGCAACGGTCGTTCCCATGCGAATCCACTCGACTGCTGCGGCAGAAAAGCTCTGCTTCGGGAACGGCTTTCCAGTGACGTCCTCCAAAATGCGACGGATGCCTTCACGGGGTGCGTCCGGGTAGTTCTGCGGGTCTTCGGAGAGCAGCTTGACCACCCGGAATCCCGACTCGCCCGGAACCTCGGCATAGACATCGGTGAAGGTTCCGCCTCGATCAATCGAGAAACGAAAGGCGGGTTGAGTCATGTTTTGAAAGGAAACAGTTGATTTCCCGCGCAGATTCTCTGCGTTCTCTGCGTCTTTGCGGTGAGTTTTCAGAAATAAACCGTGAAGGCGACATGCCCTTGATGAAGCGCGGTCACTTCCGGGGTGATCTTGCGCAACTCCTTGAGGTTCTTGTCGTACAAGGTGAAGCGGCGGTCCACGCTGTTGCCCGATCCCATCCCAAGGGTGATGTTTCCGAAGAGGTGGTAGTTGAGGCGCAGAAGCTGCCGGAACTGCTCTGAGCGCAACACCGTGCTGTTCCACGGACTCGCCTGACTCAAACGATAGTAACTCGATTCCTGCTCCAATTCCAGCAGGAGCGACCAGCGATGGGCGAAAAACGCGAACAGCGAGAACTTGCGTGGGTACACCAGTTCCAGCGCAACGTTGGAGCGGGTCTCCCAATTGTAGGTGAAGTAGGGGAAGACAGGCTGGTCGTAATAGCCCGGAACGTGGACGAAGCCGAGCGACCATGCGGAATCTGAGGAAACCGACTCGAACTGGGCGAGGGGAATCCAATTGCCCAACATGCCAAGAAACGCCTGCCGAAACACGCCGATGCTCCAACGGTTGCTGGACTGGCGGTTCAGGGTGAGCAGCAGCGACATGAAGGTGTGGAAATCCTCTAAACTCACGTCTTTCGTATCCGAGGCTAGTGCGGCGCCCCCCCGGAGTTGCAGACGGGTGCTGCCGATCCCCAGTGGTAAATAGACCAGCCCACCGCGCTCCTGCAACTTGTCCGGGAGATCGGAGCCGGACGCGGCAACCGTGAGATTGTCCGAAAGCGCGGAGGCCAGTGCGGAGTTGCCCTCGTAGTTGAGTAGGTTGAGGTCGTCGTAGGCGTAGAGGAAGTAGAGGTTGACGGACCTGCGGCGTGTTGTGATTCCAAGGCGGCTGCCACTGATGGTCGTGCTGTTGTTGTCCCGCACTGTGGTGGTGGCAAGTTTTTCCTCCTCGTAGGTCAACACCTCGTCCGGACGCGCCGAGCCAAGCTTGAGCAGGGCTTGGGCGGAAACCGGAGAGGCGATTCCGACACAGAGCGCAAACACGAGGGCGAGTCGAATCCAGCTCATGACTTCACCTTGGCGGATTCTGGTTCAGGGGCAGCAGGAGGTTTTGGTGCGGGTGCCGCAGGCGGAGTGCCCCAGAGCCGCACGGTGTCGCGGATGAGTTCAAGTTGGGCGAGGACGGATTCCTGCTGTTTGGCGGTGAGCCGCAGCCACGGTTCGGCGATGGCGTCTTGCAGGCTTTTGAGACGTTGGCGCTGTTGAGGTTGCGCTTCGTTGGGCAGGCGCATCACCACGGGATGGAAATCTGGAAGTCGGCGTTTTTGCTCGTCGAGTTGGAGTGCGTGGAAATTCCACTGGAAGAGCGCGGCAATGCGGCGCAACAGGGCAGCATCCGGATGCACCGTGCCATTTTCGATTTCCTCCAGAAACTCCGGACTGATTTCGAGCAGAATCGAAAGCCCGTCCAGCGTTTGCCCAACGGCTTCGCGCTGCTCTCGAATCCGTGTGCCCAGCGCAGGTCCGGGTGCAGGGGCCGCAGGGAGTTCCGTCGTTTCCACAGGTGTGCTGGCGGTGGGTCGCTGAAACAGCATGGAGGCGTTGCGGTTGATGATCCGCTGCCGAACTTGGCGGTAGTTCCAGTGGAAGAGCGAGCAAATCTGCTGGAGCAAGTCATCGCTCGGTGTGAGTCCTTGTTCGATCGAGAGGTAGAACTGCGAGTCGATGCCCAGCAGCGTGGCCACGCCTTCCGGTGACTGCCCCACCGCTTCCCGCGACTCCTGCAGCATTTCTGAGAATTCAGGTGGGGTGCCTAATTGTAGAAGTTTAGGCGGGGGGCTTGGAGCTTGGGACTCAGCGGGTTCTCCGGAGGATTGCAGGGCGCTGCGCTTGGTGTCCTGAAAGTTCCACTCGAAGAGAGAGCAGATCCGTTCGAGGACATCATCGGGAGGAATCCAGTCCTCCTCCAGNCGTGCATATTCCTCCGGAGGCATCCCCATCAGCAACGCCAGTCCCTCCACGCTCTGGTTCACCGAATCCCGGAATTCCCGGATCATNTCNTTCAGCTTNGCCATNCCNGTGTTTGCTNTCGTTTTTCCCCTCAAGTTTTCGGGCGTCCTGCCGATGCCAGAACTGGAACTATGTNCAATCATCTCCCCATNGGTTTGGGGAGCATGGAGTNGTGTGACCAAGAAATGAGGCCAAAGCATATTCTATTCCTTCTGCTCGGACTNCTGGGGTGGAGTGGTGCGACCTTTGCGCGCTCGCCAAACACCGGGCTGGGGCCGCTGGAACTCAGGACGCACTACCCCCTGACGCACCAGTTCCTCGCGGTTCATCCGGAAAGTCCGGAAACCTTGCTCCGAGGCACGGCAAGACTTACCTATGGCTATGCAACCGCCAACTCGTTCTACAACACGCAGGCGTCCAGCAAGCAGATCACCACAACCGAACTCAACCGGGGGCTGGCAATCTCGGATTTTCTGGATGAAAACGGCAACACCGTACGCGGCTTCAGCCTCTACCTTGATGTCGAAACCCAACGGCACACGCTGGCTTGGCGCTATGGACTCACCGACTCGCTGGAGCTTTCGTTGCGGATGCCCTTCCTGACGTTTGACGGGGGTTTCATGGACCCTTACATCGAGTCGTTCCACGATATGATCGGAGTTTCGAATTCCAAGATTGNGGGAGGATGGCGCGACTACTCGCCCCGGNACACCTACGCCTTCTATGTGGTCAAGGNCGGAACGTTTCTTTACGCAAGCGAGGAGACCTTCGCGAATGTCGCCGGAGAGCCTTCTGCCGGATTGAAGTGGAATTTCACCAAAGGTGGGGAGTTGATACCCGCCATCAGCCTCAAGCTGGAGTACAAGGCGGGCAACCCGGATCGCACGGGTGTCAAGCAATTGGTCCGCAGTGGCGGCAACGACTGGGGTTACTACCTGCTTCTCTCAAAAGGCTTCGGCAGTTGGCTAGCGTACTTTGGGGATGGGGTGACGCGCATTGGCAAAAACAACGACCTCGCCAGTTTCCTCGGCTACCGCTTCATTGCCTTAGAGCATCGCTGGAGCGAGGGCTTTTCGCTGGTCTATCAGCAGATGTCGCAAACCAGTGTTTTCCCCAAGACGAGTGCGACCTTGCGGGTGCGGGAGGCAAACACCGTGGGAGTGCAAGAGCAACGCAATTTTGCACTCACTATCCCCACCAGCGTGATTGCGATTGGGGCGAAAACGCGCTGGAGCAAGCAACTGCACTGGGATGTGGGCTTCATTCAGGACTACAGCAACTTCCAGAATGAGACGGATTTCGTGATCTTCACCGAGTTGGGGTGGCAATGGTGAGACGCATTGGCATGAAACTGGTGGCCCTTGCCGTGCTGTGCGGACTGATGTTGGGGGCGGTGCCTTCGGCGTGTGCGATCAAGCAGACCCTCATGTATTTCTCGGCGGCTTCCGGAACGCAGAACACCGAAAGCGTGGCACCAGGCATTGGCAAAGGTGAAAGCTACCTCAGCACCATTGCCAATCGCAACGGAGTCATGTCGGGGAGTCGTCAGGTGAAGCCCCTGCAAGTCCGCTTTGATTTCTACCGCATCATGAACGGCTGGGCGGCAGGCTTTGGAATCGGCATGTCCACCTACGCCAACAAGCTGACCTTTGCCGATGGCTCCAAGGTGAGCATCAGTTCCCGTGCGATCTACTACGGACTCACCTACCACCTGCGCAGGGGCGGCATCTACCCCTACTTTGGCTTTGGCACTGGAAGCCACTACGCCCATGTGACGGAGTCGNTCAAGATCAACAACGTCTGGTATTCCAGCAGCTTCTTTGAGCAGGCCTCCAGTCCCTTCTACTACAACCTTGGCGTGCGTATTCCCTTCGGCTCGTGGGGGGTGCTGCTGACCCAACAAGCGATCTCTGCCCCGCTCCGGACCCCCACTGAAGAGAAGGATTTCGAACTCGGAGGAGTGTCCCGCCTGCTCGGATTGTATTGGGGATTTTGAGTCAAACTCCGGTGCTGCCGAAGCCTCCGGAGCCACGTTCCGTGGTTTCCAGCATTTCGACGATTTCAATGGTGCAAGGCTCCAGCCGNCGCACAAGCAGTTGGGCGATGCGCTGTCCGAGCAGTTGCCCGGCGGCTTTGGTACCCTCGCCCTTGCCGAGATAACGGAAGGGCACGAAGATACGGCCTCGGTAGTCCGGATCAATGACGCCGATGCTGTTGGCAAGCAGGAAATCCGTTTTGATGATGCTGGAGCGGGGCATGATCTCGGTGTAGAATCCAGTACTCACCTGCACCGAGATTCCGGTGTCAAAGAAGAAGATGTTGTGGCGTTTTTGCTCCACGGCCATTGCCGTGAGGTCCAGCCCGGCATCAGAGGCGTGACCCCGCTGAGGGGTGGGCATTCCAGAGTAATGACACTGGATTTTGAGCACTGCGGACATTTCGTGATTTTGAAAGAAAGTGACCCTCGCACCCTAGCGGCTTTCATCCAAACTGCAAGCATCCGATGCTCCAAACTCCTGTTGAGACTGCCTTAGCACTGGAAACGGCTGGACGGTTCCGATTGGCGACAGTCGTGCGACAACACGGGGGAGCCGCGCTTTCCGACTATGCAAAATCCCTCTGGATGCCGCCCCGTCGTTTTCCTGAACTGGAGCCGGAATTCCTTGCAGCACTGGCTGCGGAGTTCCGTCGTTTGGACGCTGAAGAGTCACAAACTCAGGACTGGCTGGCCTCCTTGCAGCGCACCCGAACCCTGCAAGCCGCCACTCACCTCACGGCTTCGGAAGGACCAACGTTTTTGGCACTGCACCGTTTGGCGCTCTCCGGACTGCCGCAGGGCGAGAGCTACTTGGTTGGCGCGTATTCAGGAGTTTCCTTCGCCAATGCCGCGTGGTCCGGATGCCTCAATCTGGATGGACGGTTTCCCTTGGAGCAGATGGTTGCTCCGCAAGCTCCGGGATTTGCAAAGTTGCGCCGAGCCGACCTGGACCGTGCCCGTGACGGGGGTGAACACCGCCTCTCGCTGATCCCCGGAAGCTGGCGCGATGTGCGGGTGGGGGACTCGCCGATTCCGGAAAAACTCTCGTTGCTCTGGCCGCACGTCACCGAGATTGTGTGTGGCCTGGCTCCAGAGCCAGTCTGTGGTGAGCCGTTTTCGACATGGGCGAGCCGCTTTGTTGCGGCACAGCTACGCACCCTGCATCCGGAAGCGGACCTCGTTTACTTCGATCTCAACAAGGTGATTTGCGAGTACCTGCTGTCCGTGTTGCCCAACCGGGATCATGCACTGCACCGTATGCACTTCGATGCAGAGTGTCGGGTGCGAGTGGAAACGGTGTTTCCGGAAGTTCCGTGGTACACGATTCCAATAGAACAGAAAGGCCGCAAGCGCATGGAGGTCCTACGTTGTGAAGCGGGAGAACTGCGGGGGCGGACCGTGACGATGCCCTTGACGCTTGCTGCGGTGCTGGACGGCTTGCGGGCGAAAACACTGAGTCCTGCGCTGCTCCCTGTGTACACCGCGCTGATGCCGTGCAACGGTCTCACCTGTCTCGGCAGTTTTGAACAAATCGAGTACCTCGCCGAGTACCGCAAGGGCTGGGCTGAACTGGAGTTGTTTGATCCGGAGCGGCTTGCGTCGGCNCGTACCGATGCCCTGACCTGCGGGCGTTGTCTCGACACCTCCGGCAATCCAGTGCATCCACTGGATTTGCTGCTCGATCCGGAAATCGAGTTGGCCCCCCTCAGNACNCTGCTGGAACTGNTCACTCCGCTCTTGCCCCGGCTTGGTGTTCGCTGAGGAAATTGCATTGCTTTCACAGTCGAAAACCAGCAACCGCTCCAACCCTTCAGGCATGAATTTCGCGGATCAAAAAGGAGATNCNCTGGTGTTCGGNAAAAAGTCTCACTTCTACTTGCACCCAATAAGGAAGCGACTGCTGCGGCCCTATGGGACTGGTCCAAGCCACAGTTCCGAGTCCGGTGCGGGGACGCTTGCACTTTGCCTTGCAGCCCCCATGATGGATGGCCATGAAGACAAACGATACTCTACTGCTGATGCTGCCCGATGACATGCAGCCGCTTGCGTTTCGGGAGGAGTTGTGCTCGCTGGACGGTACGCTGCGCGTGGTGTTGGACCATGAACCGCATGAAGCGCTTCCGCTGGCCAGAGTGGTTGATGAGGAAATGGCTGTGCAAATGTCCGAATACATCCTCACAGCGGTTCTCCTGTTCAAGCGCCGCTTTCTGGAATACGCCCAAGCACGAGGCTCACACCCCACATTGCCAGCCTGACCCCAACGGGTTCGGTGGCCCCCAAGATTCTTGAGAATTACCAGCGTGCTTTGCAAGGACGTCCTTTGCTCAATCAGGTGGATCCGGCAGTCGGGTACTGACCGGACCCTGTTGCTGATGTGGATCCTCGTGAGCCTGCTGCTGAGTGCCTGCGGGCTAAAAACACCACCGCAGCCGCTGGTGCTCCCACCGGAACTGAAGTGGGTGAACTCGCTCTCCGTGCGGCAACGTGGCGAGGTCATCCGCCTTGCCTGGAGCTTGGGGGAGCAGCTTCCCATTGCCGTCAACTCCAGCCGCCCCCTCCGTTTCCGGATCCTGCCCTACCGCCTGAACTACCCATGTCTGGACTGCGAACTCGTCCCAGAGCCAGCCCTTGCACTTTCGCCGGAACATGCAGCACACCTCAAATTCGGACACGAATGGCGCATGGATTTTCCCATCGAACCGGGCGATCTCCACACCCCAGCCTACGCTTTGGAAATCTGGCATCCGCAGGAGGGACTGGTGGAGCGCACCCCTAGCGTTGCTCTGCAAGCACGGACACTCTTCCCACAGCCCAGTACGCCGCTCTTGCAACGGCTAGCTTCCGGAGCCGTGCGGATTTCGTGGCAAGGTCCCGGCAATCCCAGGCACGTCACAAAAAGTCGGGAAAGCTCCACTCCGCAGTGGTATGCGGCCAATGTTTATGGAACTCCAGAGCGCCATGCGCTCGACGAAAGTTTGCTCAACGCAAAGCCGGTTTTGGCCGCAGGCTGGCTGTTTTCTCCTTCCAGAGGGAGTGATGCAATCGGGGAAAACAAACAGGAAATGACCTCATTGGCGGGGACTCGACGACTCGTCCGCTCCACATTTTGGATTGCTTTACCCGCACCTCCAGAGGATACTTGGTACTTTTCGCTTCGCTGGGTTGATCGTTTTGGAAACGAGAGTTTGGCTTCCGAAGCGGTAACCATTTCCCTACCCGCGACTGTTTTACCGCAGTCATGGCGGATGTTTTGGCCCGTACCGCTTGTTCACTGAAAACCCGATGGAGGGTTGTTCTGCTCGGTGTGTTGGTCGGAGTGCTGACGGCTTGCACGTCAACTCCCCCGCCACTCCCTCCGCTTCCCGAAGCCCCCGCGCAGTTGCACCAAGTGGTGGTGGAGACCCAGCAGCAACTGCTCGAAAATCCGGAAGATGCCCGGCTTCACCAGCGAGTGGCCCAAGCGTACCTCATGCTGGGAGAGTTTGAAAACGCGGATCGGCAGGCCCGCGAGGCGTTGCGGCTGGCTCCCCTGAATCCGGATTTGATCGAGTTGCAGGGAACCATTGCAATGGCTCTTGGGAAGAACAGTCGTGCGCTCAAGTTCTTCCAGTCCGCCCTGCGGATCAAACCGGATCACCCCTCGCTGCACCGCAAGACCGGACAGGTGCATGAGCGCCTGAATGAACTCCCGCAGGCGGTTTCTGCGCTGGAGGAAGCCTTGCAGTACGATCGCAACGACCGGGTGGCCCTTTATCTGCTCGCGCAGATTCAACTTCGTCAGCGGCTTTACGAGGATGCTTTGGAGACCGTCCAACTCTTGCTGGTTCAAGAGCCGGGAGATGCGGCGGCACGACAACTGCGCATCCGGATTTACTTGGAGCAGGGCAACCTCTACTACGCAAAAACGTTGATTGAGCAGGGCTTGCAAGAGGTTCCGGAGTCGGTTGACCTGCAACTGAACCTGCTGCGGGTGCATTACCTTCAGGAAGACTGGGACACCGTGCTGTCCTTGGCCAGCACACTGGAGGCGCGTCAACCGTTGCCGTCCGAAGGACAGGTGATCCGGGCACTGACCTATGTGCAGCAGCGCGAGTATGAGACGGCCCGTCAACGATTGGAACCCTTGGTTCAGGAAGCCCCGCTGGATGCTGAACTGCTGCTGGCGATGGGCTTGCTGGAATTGGGGGAAGGGAACCTCCGTGAAGCCACCGTCTGGCTTGAACGTGCGGTGCAGGTGAACCCAAAGTATGCACTAGCCCATTACCTGCGGGCTTCGGTTCACTTGCGGCAGGGAGGTTTCCTGCAAGGCAACCTCGCCTTACAACGGGCATTGGAACTTGACCCGCACAACCCCAAGTACCAACAGTTGCATCTGCAAGCCCTGTTGTTGGATGGGCAGTTGCTGCAAGTGGAGCGGATGCTGAAATCTTGGCGTAAGTCCGAACCCCTCAACCCGGACCTGATGTTTCTGGAAGCCCAGCACCTCTTGCTGAAGCGCCAGTATGGCGATGCAGAAACCCTCGTGCGGCAGGCGTTGGCCATTCAGGACAGCGAACCGCTGAATTTGTTGCTGGTGCAGGCGCTTTATCTCCAAGGCAAGTACGCCAGTGCCTTGGAAGACTCGGAAGCACTCTTTCTACGGCAGCCGTGGCGCTGGGAGATTGTTCACCTGCATGCTCGAATCTTGGCACGGGTGGGACGGGTGGAACCTGCGAAAACGCTTGGAGAACGCTTTATTTTTCGGCAGGATTCCCAAGGTCAGGCCCATCTCTTGTTGGGGGATTTGCACCGCGAGCAAGACGATCAGGCTCGTGCCATCAAACACTACCAAACCGGACTGGAACGTTATCCGGAACACACCGCCTTGTTGGATGCCCTCAGTTCTGCTCATGCCGAAGCCGGGCAGTGGACTGAACTCCGGGACTTGTTGGAAATCCGGGTCCGAAGGGATGCGATACAGGATTCTGCCCTCGCTTTGCGCTTGCTGGAACGGTTGATTCTCGCCTACCGGAACCTTGGAGAAAACGAGCGGGCGCGGGAAATCTGGGTGCGCTACCAGGAACTCAGCACCGGACGCAGCGGCCAGCAGCCGCTCCTGCTGCCCGATCCGTTCATCCTGCCCTCGTGGACCCGGAGCCGACTGGGCACCGAACTTTCTGGTTAAACAGTTGTTGCCCATATTGAGCAGGTATAAACAGGGTCTGCTGAAAAAGTCACGAAAGCACAAATCATTTTCACTTCACCAAAAGCGAAGAGAAAAATACATTGGAAATCAGATAGTTGGTGGAATGGGGATTCCCGCATCGTCCAAAAATCGTCTTCCAGCCGTCACTTGCGACACCAAAGTGCAAGGTTTTTGAGCGGTTTGCTCGAAAAGCTTGCACTTTGACTACCTTCAGTGGGGGCACTCCACGAACTATCATAAATTATATCAGTTACTTGTATCAGTGCAAAGTGTTTTTC
>PBTB01000015.1 GCA_002726945.1 Deltaproteobacteria bacterium
TTGACTTCATCAAAAATGCCTCAAATCCATTAATTCTTTGAAATCATTAGTGATTTTAAAAACAACCCCAGTTTTTTGCGTAAGTCCTGCTGCAATTAGATGACAATCAAACATGGAACCCACATTGAGCAGGTGTTGCAATAGCTACTGGCTATCGGGGTATAAATTAACACTCAGGAAGTCCTATTCTTGTCCGGTGCCGGCACTATTCCCTCAATTGGAACCATAGTGCTCGCATTAATTTCAATCAGAACAGGTCCACTGATGTTCATTGCTTCGTCCAGTCGATCATCAAATTCCTCCGCATTGTCCGCATACAGTCCTTTGACTCCCATACTTTCTGACAACTTTAAGAAATTCGGGGTATAAAGCTCCGTTTGGTTGATACGTCCTTCAAACCGCCTTGATTGTAAGCCTCGCAGAACCCCATAACCGCCATCATTAAAAACCACAACTACGATGGGCATTTGATATTGTACGGCAGTGGCCAATTCACCTATGTGGTACATAAAACCGCCATCGCCGTGCATAACAATGGTTTTCACACCTGTTGCAACTGCGACCCCCATACCCAATGGAAGACCTGGGCCAATAGCACCAGATGCAGGAAAGATATAACCTCCTGGTTTGTAAACAGGCAGTAAACCATTACCCCAGTAGTAACCTGGAATGGTGTTATCACGGACAAAATAGGCATCCCTGTCCATATATTTACTCATGGAATTTAGGATGGATTCATGATCCCTGCCAAGCATTTTTACGTTTTTTGCTTTAGCTTCAATTGCTGCCTCCTTTAGTTGTTCACGAAATGGGGAATCCCCTTTTTCAATTCCTGAAGCTTGCAGGCTTGCTAATGTTGATTTTGCATCTCCGACAACACCGACTTTTACCTGGTGATTCAAATTAATATTTCTCGGATCAACATCGATATGCACAATTGGAGGCAAGGAGACCTCAAGCTGACGTCCGGCCACTCCTGCCTGAAAGCGTGTGCCGACTGCAATCAAGAGGTCTGCATCCTTAAGTGAGGCCTGTAAGGATCCCGTCGAAATTAGCACGGTTCCCAGATGCAAAGGATGGTCATCCCGAAGTGCTCCTTTGCCATTGGGAGTGGTAATGACAGGTGCCTCAATCTGTTCTGCAAATTCACGCAACATTTCAGAGGCACCTGATATTGCAACTCCACCACCTGCTAAAATAACACGTCTTTTCGAATTCCTGATCACCTCAACTGCCTGGGACATGGTTTCTGGACTCGCAATTACCGGACTAGGCAATGAAATTTCCAAAGCAGGAGAATCAACGGATGCATATTGCAGATCAATGGGAATCTCAATTGCGCCGGGCTGTGGTCTTGCACTAAAGATATCACTGATCACGGATATTAACTGTCCTTCAAGTTCTGCAAGATACTTTGGTGATGCAACCCTGCGTGCAACGGATTCCAACATGATCTTCTGATTCTCAGCCTCATGCACGTAGCCTTTACCCTTACCATAGAAGGTTGTTTCTGCCTGACCCGTGACAACCAATACCCGGGATGAAGCATAGGCGGATTCATAAATCCCCGTGACCGTATTTGTCGTACCAGGACCTGTGCTACCCAATGAAACACCAAGCCCGCCGGTTGCGCGTGCATATCCATCCGCCATATGTGTTGCGCTCTGTTCGCTGCGCACTGAAAGCATCTCAATGCCCTCAAGACGCCCGATGGCATCCACAATTGGCATATTGTGAATACTGACCACTCCAAAAACATGACGAACTCCTGCATTTTTCAAAGTTTCAGCAACAATTTCCGCGCCGGTTATGCTACTCATACGCTTCCTTTATTATTCATTTGGGGCAGGCAGGCAGGATTTCAGGAAGACCTTGTGGGATCGTCTGAAACCCTGACTACAAGCTTGCCGAAATTTGCACCCTTGAGCAGACCGATCAAGGCTACAGGCGCTTGTTCCAATCCGTCAACAAAATCTTCCCGGTAACGCAGTTTTCCTTTGCGAATCCATCCTGCCATTGTCGTGAGCGCCTCTTCTTCCTGATCCGAGAAATCCGAGACAATAAACCCTTTAAAGTTGAGACGTTTGGTGAGGATTTGTCGCAGCAGCATGTGTATCTGGTTAGGCCCGGAAGGCAACTCAGTTGCATTGGCAATGGCGATCGTTCCACAGACCGGAATTCGAGCAAAATTATTGAAAAACGGCAACACCGTCTCAAACACCATTCCGGCAACATTTTCAAAATAAACGTCGATGCCCTCTGGACAGGCAGCTTCCACTTGTTCCGAAAAATTTGCACCCTTGTGGTTAATACAGGCATCAAAGCCCAACTCATCCGTGACGTATTGGCACTTGTCTGTGCTTCCTGCAATTCCAACCGCACGAGCTCCTTTGATTTTTGCGATTTGCCCAACGACCGAGCCCACGGCTCCGGAAGCAGCCGCCACAACAACCGTCTCACCTTGCTGCGGTTTACCGATGTTAAGCAGACCCGTGTAGGCAGTCACGCCCGGCATGCCCAGCACACCCAAGGATGTTGAAATTGGTTTCCACTCTGGATTCACCCTGCGCAGTGCCTGACCCGGTAGAGAAAAATACTCCTGCCATCCTCCAGGACCCAGAACAAGGTCCGTCTCTGCAAAATCCTGATGGTTTGAGTGTATCACCTCTCCCAGGGTACGCCCCTCCATCACACCTCCAATCTCAACTGGTTTGGCATAATTCTTCGCGCTTCCCATGCGGCCACGCATATAGGGATCCAGAGAAAGATAAATTGTGCGGCACAAGACCTGACCTTCACCCAGAACAGGTGCTTTTGTTTCAACCAGCCTGAAGTCTTCAGGTTTTGGTTCTCCCTGTGGACGGGAATTCAGCAGGATTTGACGGTTCACTAAGACGGACATACTTCCTTTCATCATTGAGGTGAAGAACTGCGGGGAGAGATTTTTAGGTTGTCCCCCCTGCAGCCGGACGGCCTTAACCCAAGGTTAAAACCCCACGATTGATCTTTCCCGCGAGCATGTCGGCATAGACCTCGTTGATCTCATTGAGAGGAGACTTTCGCGAGATCAACTCATCAAGTCTGAGACGACCTGATTTGTACAACTCGATCATTCTTGGAAAATCCCGCTGGCAATTTCCAGTGCCGTAAAAGCACCCCAGAACCCGGGTTTCCTGATGGTGCATGCGAAATGTATCTATTGAAACCCTTGCATCGTGAGGCGCCACTCCCACCAGAATCAAAGCTCCGCCCCGTCGCAGTGAGTAAATGGCATTTTCTTGTACAGAGGGATTGCCGGTTGCATCAAAAGCATGATCGATTCCCCGCCCATCAGTGAGGTCAAGCAATCCCTGCCGGACATCCTCTTTTGCATTAATGGTATGGGTGGCTCCAAACATGCGGGCACTGTCAAACTTGGACGGAACCGTGTCAATCGCAACGATAATTTCCGCACCACAGAGCGCCGCGCCTTGCAGGATGTTGAGTCCGATGCCCCCACAACCGAATACCACGACCGTCTCTCCGGGGCGCACTTGCGCGGTATAAACTGCAGCACCAACTCCAGTCATCACGGCACAACCAACAAGTGAAGCGGCATCAAGGGATACTTCAGGGTCAAGAGGAATACAGGCCTGCTCTGGAACAACAGCATATTCCGCGAAAGTGGAGTGGGTGGAAAACTGTGTCAGGGGTTTCCCATTCAAATGCAATCTGGATTTGCCGTCCATCGCCGTTCCTTTCTCCAGAAAAGGCCGGTAGGTTTCACACATGTTAGGACGATCCCGTTGACAGAAAAAGCAGGTTCCACATGCAGGGAACCAAGACAACATCACGTGATCACCTGGTGAAAACCGGGTCACTCCCTGACCCAACTCCTCGACCATTCCAGACCCCTCATGTCCAAGGACTGCGGGAAAAGTTTTGGGGATCTCTCCCATCACTTGATGCCAATCACTGTGGCACGCCCCACTGGCGGCGATTCTGACAAGAACTTCACCCGGACCTGGATCCTGAATTTCAATATCCTCAATCATAAAGGGTCCGCCCTTCTGGTGAATCACGGCTGCTTTTGCTGTTCTCATGATGACTCTCTTTTATTTGAAGTTTATGAACAGGTTGAGTCTCCCTTGGACGGGAGCCACACCAAGTTGTTAAGAACGATTACAGGCAACCCCGATCTCATGCTATAAAATAACGTGTCATCAGAGTTATGCACTGGTGGGTTGAATTCAGGAACTGGAGCGTTTCTGACACCTGCATTTTAGAAACATTCAGATTATCCGTCTGTCTGCCTCTTAAATGGACCAGAATCCACTCCAGATTGATAATTATGGAAAAACCGCGACGATTTCCTCTTCTACTTGCTGGAAGGCTTCAACATCACCGGTGGGAATAGCGCCGAACATGATCTCATCGATCCCCTCCGCTATGAATTCACCAATGCGGTCGACCAAATAGTTCCGTGGACCAGCCATCGATCCAGAGCCTAATCTTCGGATGAATTCTTGCGCCTTTTCCTTGTCATCCGTGATCTGGAGAGGCATCAGCGCGGTGAGCTTGATCTCTCCAGGTTCGCGGCCGACGTCCTCGCAATGCTGCCTGAGCACATTGACCTTATGACGGAAGACCTCGATTGACATACCCTGGCCTGCCCAACCGTCGAGATTCATGATATCCCCATGCATCGCTAAAGTGCGCAAAGTACGGCGCTCTCCGGTACCACCCACCATTATGGGGATGTGCGGTTTTTGATAACACCCAGGCGAGAGCGGAGCCTGATCGAGCTTGTAATACTGTCCGTTGTAGTCCACAGGACCATCAGCTGTAAAGAGCATCCGGATCAGTTCGCAGGCTTCCTGAAAGCGGTCCTGCCGTTCTTTCATGGTCGGGAAATCCCAGCCATAGGCTTCGTGCTCCCGCCGGAACCAGCCTGCACCGAGCGCTAAGGTAAAACGACCTTCGGAAGCATGATCGAGCGTGGTGGCCATTTTTGCCAGCAGGGCAGGATTACGGTAGGTGTTACCCAGCACCAGATGGCCGAGTTTGAGTCTTTTTGTCATACCGGCGGCCACCGCGATCAAGGTGTAGCCCTCGAACGCCGTGAGCGGTTCATCCTCGCGCGGTCCAGGGGGAGGCACAAAGTGATCAGCAAACCAGAGGCTGTTCCAGCGCCCGGCTTCCATGGTTTCAATAGACGTGCGGATGCCCTTCCACGTTTGCCGGTAACAGTTGACCTGAACTCCAAATTTCATTGTCTTTCCTATCGTTGCAGGGTTGTTGAGTTACTATCTGATGTTACGCACTCGGATTTTAACTCATTGAAATCATTGTGATTTTAAAATCGATCAAAATTATCACCATCAATAAAATTGATAACTTACAAAGGGGACTACGTAACATCAAGTTTTATAATCCACACCACAATTGGAGTCAAGCTGAAATTTCGGTAGTCACCCCTCTTGAGTGTTGGTGCCTGTCCTCAGCAAAATTTACCCTGTCAAGTGTTGGGATTTTGCAAAGAGACGGCGTTTCCGGTACGTTCCCCCCCGGTTTACAGTTATTGTTCCCGATTTTCAGAGGAACAACACTCAAGCAGGCGGCTATCCGATCACTTGTTGCCTAATCAACTCATGATCCAGCCTGCGTAGGGCGCCTCAAGACCTTGCCCGCAGTGAGAGCTTTGCAATCACGACCCTGGAGCACTAGCACAACCCTCCGCGTCAGCAGATCGGGCGCTTCACCCCCAAGACCATTTCGCCCTTCAGGAAAAATCAGGAGGCACGATCACCTCACCCACTGGTTTATTATCTCATAAAATCAGTAATTTGAAACTTTGATTTTTTTTTGTGTGTAAATGAATAGTATCATGATATTTTTTAATGGTGGTTCACTTGACGTGAAAGCTCATCATTTCGGTTCAGGCTGTGATTCCTTTTTCCGTGAAGAGCAGTTCAACCCGGCAATTCAAGCCCGTGGTGGTGCGAGATACTCACTCAAGATCGTCAGAAACGGCCAGATCCACAGCAGGTTCATTAACGGCATTCTGACTGCGAAACCCGCTACGTCTCAGGATCCATACTTTGACCGTAAAGGTTTGGAGAGGTGTCTGCCATGACTGCATCGGCAGTCATGGCATGCCAAGCCCCCTCAAGTGTTCTCCAACACAGCGGTGAATTGATGGAAAAAGGACGCACGTCCCGACGGTCAGGGAAAACCTGCTCACTGACGGATCAGAACGCAGGAAGGCTGCAAACCCGGGGTGCCGGCAGGTTTTCGCAAGGAACCGGTTCGGTACAACAACTGCGGCTATCCTTTATTCTCCATGAAGAACCATGGGCACAATAGTGTGCTGTAGAGGTTCATCGTAGAGTGAAAAAACCAGCGCTCCCTTAGGGAACAACCCAAAATCATAAGAATATAACTATGGAAAAGCGTAAATTTGGCAATACTGACTTGCTCTGCTCACCGGTCGGATTTGGAACATGGGAGATGAGTACCACCATGTATGGCAATATAGATACCAATGAAGCATCAAGAGCTGTTGGTATGGCAATCGACAATGGAATCAATCTCTTTGATACTGCAGAAGTTTATGGGCCTTTTCACTCAGAGATTCTATTGGGCAAGGCCCTTGGGGACAGGCGCAAAGAGGTAATTCTTGTGGATAAGATTGGTTTCAAATACGATGAATCAAGAGCTGAAAATTCCGAAAAATTTGGTGGTGTCCTCGGACGACATTCAGAATACAACTATCTTATTAAAAGAGCAGAAGGATGCCTTCGTCGTCTTAATACTGACGTGATTGATCTCATGCTTATTCATTGGCCGGATTTCCATACTGCGTTGGATGAACCAATGCGCGCATTGGAAAAACTTAAGGAGGATGGAAAGATTCGATATGGTGGAGTATCCAATTTCAATATTGAGATGATGGATTACTGCTTGAAATATTCAGACATTGTGGCCAATCAGGTTGGATACCATATGTTTGACCAACGGATGGAAAAATCCATTCTTCCATACTGCAAAGAGCAAAATATAGGCTTTATGGGTTACGGAACCCTTGGGTTTGGACTGCTCACCGGGGCATTCAATCCAGAAACCACCTTTGCTGCAAACGACTGGAGAACGTGGAAAAAAGGAGATGCTTTTTGGCTGCCTCTTTTTAAAAAGGAGAATTTTCTGAGAGAATTGAAAGTTGGGGAAAAACTCGCAGAATTGGCAAAGGATTATGGAAAATCACTTCCACAGTTGGCCATTGCATGGGTGCTTCGAAAGGAGGGTGTTGCTGTTGCACTTGTGGGAATGAGAAATGAAAATGAGCTGAAACAGAACGTAGCGGCAACAGAATGGCAATTAACAGAGAGTGATTTAAGAAGAATCGATGAAATTTTCAATGAAGAAGACTGCCCAACTTATTTTGATTACCCCATGGCCCTGAATGACTAGTGCAGGTGTTACGGTGATTGACCCCTATCAAACAGGACTCATTATTACCTTTGTAGAGTAGATTGTATCCCGATAGCCAGTAGCTACTGCAACACCTGCCGCGCAGGTGCGGACGTTGCCTTCATGTTGGTGCTAAGTGGGAGAATGACGTACTGATGGTGAACCGGCAAGCGAAACCGCTGTGGCGAGGCGCAGTTCCGCTCATCACGGGGTGTAGCCAGGGAACGCGGCAAGCTTCTCCCTCGGCGTCATCCACCCCAGGCATTTTCGGGGTTGCAGGCTCGCAACGCCCCGGAACTGTCTTGGCTTCAAGACCCCGAATCAGCTATTCTCCGGGATCAATCCACCCGTTGCACTTACGAGTTGAATCCGCCTCCTACATGTGTGGGGATGAACTGCGAGATGAGACAGAACTCAGCGGACAATCATTCAGAAGCCGAAGCCGATCCGGAAAATTGCAACGCCACCGGCTGCTCCGATACTCGATGTGTCTCCCTCGACCCAGTTTTTTGAGGCTGTGGTTTCAGTCCCGGATACCAGGGTTGCTGTATATGAATCGGATAATTTGCTACCCGTCATAAGCCAATCTGCACCAATGTACATGCCAAAGTCAAAGGTCCACTCATTACCGAGGCCAAAGTTCACCTGAGTGGCTTCATAGGCAATGTCATAAGTCGTACTGTCCTCGGAGGGCCAGTCTTTCAATTCTATCTTGTACTTTCCATAGCCCAGCAGCCAGTTGAAGGAGTTCCCGGGATAATAGCGGATATTGACTTCCGAAGTGGATGCAGCCACCGTCTTATAGGTGTAAGTCCACCCTGTACTGTAGCTATAAGAAGAGCTACTGACGACTTCAGTCGTATTTGAACCCCCGGCAACTCCGATAGTAATGTTTTTCCCGGGAAATTCGACTTCAATTGGGCTTGAACGCCAATACAAACCATGTAAGGCAATTGCTTTTGTGCCAAAGCGGATGAACTGGCTGCTGCGGTTGGAGGCGGAATCCGCTGCGTACAGCGGAACGGTGCAGGCACACAATGCCAAGCTGATGCCAAGCTTTTTTAGGAGTTTCATAGCTTCCGGGTTCGGAACAGGTGGTTTCAAATGCAGATTTCATCTTCAAGTCAAGCCCAAGGGCCGTTGCCTGTGCAATGCAAAACCCCTTCCCCAGAGGGTTGGAATCTGTAAAAAAATCAAAATTTCGATTTCTGATGAATTTGATCTAGAATTTTTTTACTAATAATTTCAGTAATTTAAGTTTTTTTCTAATGTCAGAAAATAGGTGTAACCGGGGATCATCAGCGTTCTGAGGAGTGCGGCGGTAACTCGCTTGAGATTGTGCGTCCACTCGAAAATGGCGACGTATGCGGCAAGATTCTTTTTATGCCCCCCCCCCCAAAAACCCAACAAACAACACACACCAACAACACACCCCCAGCCAACAAAAAAACGGAAGGGCCGGAGGAAATTTCTCAGTCCTGTCCATGTTCCTTCGATGGTGTTGGAAGTGGACTTCCCGGATTCCGTCCCCATCATCGTCGCGCGTCCATTCTTTTTTCGAGTGCTTGACGGTGGCGTGCCCCCGTTGGGGGTCGAAGCCCATGTGGTCAACCTCCGGGGGCACGGCGGCAGTGAAGGTGATTGGCAAACTGCCGGGCTTCCGGAGTGTCAGAGGATGTCACCGTAGCGATTCGCAGGCTGGGTGCGCCCCCAATTCTGATTGGTCATTCGATGGGCGGTATGATCGTGTAGAACTGGCCCACGCCATGATGGAGAATTCCGACTGGCAGGTGGCCGCCGAGGCCATCCAGCGTTGGCTGAAAAAAACTTCCGGATGCAAGGGAAGGATTGAAAGTTCTGTCCGTTCATGGAATATGAATGGTTTCGCAACACGACTCAAATTCGTCCTGCCCATGAGATTCCGCTCCTTCGTTCTCGCCTGCTGTTTGGCGATCCAGCTTCTGCCCGTGATCGCCCAGGCGGAAAACCGACTCAACAGCGCGGTCCTGCGTGGAATCGTTGAGCGCTTCACCTCCCTCCACTATGCGCAGAAGCCGCTGGACAATGCCCTCTCCCAGACCATTTTTTCCAACTACCTCCGTCGTCTGGACCCCGGACACTACTACTTCCTGGAATCCGACATTGAGAGCTTCAAGCGCTACCAGTTGCAGGTGGACGACCTCTTGCGCCGGGGAAATCCGGATTTTGCGCTGGATGTGTTTTCGCGCTTCAAGACCCGGATCTCGGAGCGGCTGGAGATGCTTGAGGAGATTTTGCAGGAGGAGTTCGATTTCTCCAAGGATGCCCAGTGGCAGCTTGATCGTAAAGAGGCTCCGTATCCGAAAACCACGGAAGCCGCCCGCGCCACCTGGCGGTTGAAAATGAAGTTCGACCTGCTGAGCCTGACGCTGGGGGGGACTCCGCTGAAGGAGGCGAAGGAGCGCCTGCTCAAGCGTTTCCGGGGCCAGTGGAAGGACTACTCGCAGTACGATGACGACGATGTACTGTCCGTGTTTCTCAACGCGATGGCCAGAGCCTACGACCCGCATTCATCGTACCTCGCGCCGCAAGACCTCAAGAATTTTGACATTTCGATCAAGCTTTCGCTTGAGGGCATTGGTGCCGTGTTGCGCTGGGAGGATGGCTACACCATCGTCAACTCCATCGTGCCCGGAGGTGCTGCAGCACGACACGGCAAACTTCAAATGGATGACCGCATCATCGCCGTCGCACAAGCGGACAACGCCTTCGAGAGCGTCATCGACATGCGCCTCAACGACGTTGTCCAGCTCATCCGGGGCAAGCGTGGCACAACGGTGCGGCTGCAAGTGCTGCGCAAGACCGCAAAGGGATTCGACACCTTCAAGTTTCCGATTGTCCGCGACAAGATCGTCCTCAAGGATGGCGAGGCCCGCACCCACGTTTTCACTCCGGAAAACTCTGGCAAGCACTACCCGCACACCTACCGGATCGGCGTGATCCGCCTGCCATCGTTCTATGTGGATTTCAACGACCGGCGCAGCAATCCCACCAACTACAAAAGCTCTTCACGAGATGTCCGGAAGCACTTGGAGTCGTTTGTTGCGCAGGGCGTGGACGGGATGATTCTGGACCTGCGGAGCAATGGCGGAGGTGGACTGGACGAGGCGATCAAGATGGCCGGATTGTTTGTTGGCCGCAAGCCCATTGTCGTAGTCCAGCAGACCGGAGGGCGGCACATCACCGTGCATCGCAGCCGTGAGGATGCCGTGTACACCGGACCGTTGCTGATCCTGCAAAATCGTTACAGCGCCTCGGCTTCGGAGATTCTTGCCGGGGCGATGCGTGATTATCAACGGGCGTTGCTCGTTGGCGACACGACCACTTTTGGCAAAGGCACCGTGCAGAACATCGCGCAGCTTCCCGAAGGCTACGGGGCGCTGAAAGTCACCATCGCCCAGTTCTACCGCGTTTCCGGCGCGTCCACCCAAAATCGTGGGGTGCCGTCCGACATCATCCTGCCCTCGCTCAACAACGTCCGCGAGGTGGGCGAGGCCACCTTGGATCACGCCCTGCCCTGGCACTCCATCGATTCGGTCTCGTACCGTGCGCTCAGCAACCTCGGCACCTTGGTTCCGGAACTGAGTGCCCGCTCTGGAGAGCGTGTTGACCGCAGTGAGTTCTTTGCTCAGGTGCGTGAGGATGTGCAGGAGTATCTCGACACCGTGAAGCCCCTCCAGTTCACCAGCATCCGCAGATTGCAGGAGGAGCACCAGCGCCGCCGCGCCCAGCGCGAAGAGGAACTCGCTCAGGCCAAAGAGCTGGAGGAGGATTCTGAGGAAGCTCCGGAGGTCGATAAAACCGCCGCCATTCTCCGGGACGCTTACCTTGAGGAGGGGTTCGCCATTCTTGAAGACTACATCCACCTTCAGCAACACGCTAAAAACAACCCGTGAACGACAGAGCCGCCCTCAATCCGGACACCTTCCCCGAACCGTCCACGCTCGAAGTTTTGATCTTGCCCCACGACCTCCGGAAGCGAGTCACACAAATCGCCGAGGCGATTTCACACGACTACGCCAACGAGGTGGTCTGGCTGGTGGGAGTCCTCAAAGGGGCATTCATGCTCACCTCCGACCTCGCCCGCAATCTCACGATTCCGTGTCAGATTCACTTTGTCCAAGCCTCCAGCTACGGTAGTGGGAAGGAGAGTTCCGGACAGGTGCAGCTTGACAACACTCTTGATGTCTCGGGACAGCACGTTGTCCTGATCGAGGACATCTACGACACGGGAAACACGTTGAAACGTGTTCTCCGCGACCTCCGGCAACAGAACCCCGCCTCTCTTGAAGTCTGCACCCTGCTTGACAAGCAGGGTTCGGAGAAGCATCCGGTTGAGGTCAAGTACCTCGGTTTTGAAATCCCCAAGCGTTTCGTGGTCGGCTACGGTCTTGACTACGCGGAGCGCTACCGGGAACTTCCCTACATCGCCTGCTTGGATTGAACCATGGCCAGAAAAATCGGAAACCCTATCTTCGGTACCCTCCTCATCCTGATCACCCTCACGTTCCTGATGTCCTCCAGCGCGTGGGCGCTCAAGGTCAAACTGCGAATTGATCTCCCGCTCGGCGGCAGCTATTCTATCACAGGGCTGGACAGCTTTGTTCCCCAAGGAGGATTTGGGTTGGGACTTGGAGTGGTGATCCCCTATGAGCAGGACATCGACATCGAAACCGGCTACGAGTACAAGAACCACAGTTTCACCTCAGCCCAGAGCTATAAGGGCAAGTACACGTCGCATTTCGTGCAAGTTGGTGCGTCCTATTCCGGCATTGGGATCACGGACTCCTACAAACTCATTTTGAGTGGTACAGTGGATCTGCCCTTGGCCGGATCGGCAGAAGTCACCCGGAAAGGCGACGGGTCCAAAACCTCGTCGTCATCCTTTGGCGGGTTGGGTTTTTACGGCACCGCAGGCGTGACGGATGGACAGATGGATTTTTACACGTTCTACCAGCAACGCTCCGTGAGTTATGGCCTCACGCCTCCTGGAAAAAGCGCTAAACTCAAGTGGACCACGGCGGCCTACGGTTTGGGTTTCGGTTACACTTTCTAACACCTTTGCATGATCAACGTTCTTGTCAGCAAAACCGAACACGAACGCGACAGGGTTCTCATTGAGGCGGCGGTGGCCGATGCCTTTTCCCTGCACTGGGTGGATTTCACGGACCCGGAAAACATTCCCCAATCCGTGCTTGCCGAGGCAGATGCCATCGTGGGACAGGTGGACCTCACAGACGCTCAGTATGTCCTGGCCCCCAAGCTGAAGCTGGTGCAGATCCTGAAATCGGGCTATGAAATGATTGACATGAACCGTGCCCAGCGCCACGGGGTTGCGGTGTCCAACAATGGAGGAGCCAACGCGATCTCTGTTGCCGAACACGTCCTCATGCTCATGCTTTCGCTCTACCGCCAACTGCTGTTTCACCACAACAGCGTCGTGCAAGGCCCGTGGGAGAACCGCAAGTTGCAAAACCAGGAGCTTTACGGAAAGACACTGGGCATCATCGGGCTGGGGCACATCGGTCAGGCCTTGGCTGAACGCGCCCAGGCGTTGGGCATGAGCATCCGCTATTTTGACGTGGTGCGCAAGGAGGGCATTGAGCAGGAGCGCGGCCACCGCTTTCAAATGCTGCCCGATGTGTTTGCGGAATCCGACATTGTTAGCGTGCATGTGCCGTTGACGGACTACTCGCGCAATCTCATCAACCGCCGCACCCTGAAAATGATGCGTCCGGACGCCCTGCTGATCAACGCGGCTCGGGGCGGAGTTCAGGAGGAAGCGGCACTGCACGAAGCCCTCGCGGGCGGATGGATTGCCGGAGCCGGGCTGGATGTTTTCCAAACCGAGCCGCTGCCGTTGTCCTCGCCGCTCTGCGCCCTGCCGAACGTGGTCCTTACACCCCACAGCGCCCCGGCGATTGAAACCTACTCCCGCGCCGTCCAGCATGCCGTGGGCAATCTCCAGCGCTTGGACCAAGGTGTACCGCTTGTCAACCTCGTGGTGGACCATGAGGCTAACACGCGGGCGTTTCTCCAGCACCATCCGGATGCCGATCTTGGCTCACCCACCCCTCGTGTTTGAGGTTCTTCCGCAGATTGCACAGGGCTTGCAAAAGTTTAGGAGGCTCCCTGTTCTTGGGGGGTTGCACACGGATGTTGCTCTGCATTTCCAATGAACTTCTACGAAATCCTTGGGGTTCGCCCCAACGCTTCAGAACGTCAGATTCGGCAGGCGTTTCGACAGGCCGCGCTGCGCTATCATCCGGACACCGCCTTGGGCGGCGGTGATCCGCACCGCTTCCGGCTGATCACCGAAGCCTACGGCCAACTCCGCCGACAACCCAAGCCTTCCCGAACGGGCTCATCCGGATTTGCTGAGCCCCCTTCCCAAGCAACGGGCATGGGAGGATTCTCCGGGGACGGCATCCCCATGACGCTTCAGGAGTTGATCAACTGCATCGAGTTTTCGGAGAACCGCTACGTCCGCCAAATCGCCATGGAAACGCTCGCAGCCAAACGCAAGGAGGAGGGTTTGCAGTACCTGCTGGACCGGATGCAGAACTCCAACCCGGAGATGCAGCAGTCCATCATCGGGGCCCTTGGGCAAAGCGGCCTTCAGGAAGTTGGTCCAGCCTTGATGTCAATGGTGGGTGAACCAACGATTGAGATTTCTGCAGCAGCCATCCGCTCGCTGGAGCGTATCGATAAGGACAACCGCCAAGTCGTCATTTCCAGGCTCAAAAAGGAAACCCGGAATGTCCGGGAGCGCATGGTCGCACCCCTACACCAGTTGCGGGATTTGGTCTCCGGAGCGCCTCCGGTGATGGGGCAACTGGGCGAAATTCTGGTGCGCTCCCAGAAGCTTTCGGCAGAGCAGCTTGAAGTCTCTCTCCTGCTTCAGAGGCGCTTTCCACTGCTGCTCGGGCAAGTCCTGCGGCACTTGGAGTATCTGTCCATCCCGGAAATCCAGTACGCGGTTGCCATGCAGCGCAACCTTCGGTACTGAGAATTTGCTCAGGCGGCTTCGTCACCCTCCAACTGCTTCCGGAGTTCCGTAATCCGGTCTCGTAATTTTGCCGCGAATTCGAACTCCAATTGCTCGGCCGCCTTGCGCATCGAATTCTCCAACTCGACCAACTCGGTTTCCAACTGCTCTCGCGTCTGATACTCCGCTTCAGGTTCGGCGGCAATGGATTCATCCTCCAGTGCCACCGATCCCAGCGAGGGGGCGATCTCCCGGAACACCGTGCGTGGCACGATGCCATGCTCGGCGTTGTGCGCAAGCTGCCGGACGCGGCGTTGCTCCGTGATGTCAATGGCCTGCCGCATCGAGCCCGTCACGGTGTCGGCGTACATGACGACTTGGCCGTTGGCGTTGCGAGCCGCTCGTCCACAGGTCTGGATCAGTGAGCGCGTGGAGCGCAGAAAGCCCTCCTTGTCCGCATCGAAAATCCCGACCAGTGACACCTCCGGCAAGTCCAAACCTTCCCGGAGCAGGTTGATTCCGACCAGCACATCGAACTGTCCGGCGCGCAGGTCATGTAGAATCTTGGTGCGCTCGATGGCATCGATGTCCGAGTGCATGTAGCGCACACGCACCTCCAAATCTTCGTAATACTCCGCCAAATCCTCGGCCATTCGCTTCGTCAGAGTGGTGATGAGGATGCGCTCATTGCGGGTCACGCGCACTCGGATTTCGTGGAGCATGTCATCCACCTGCCCCAGCACAGGACGCACCTCAATCGGTGGGTCCACCAACCCTGTGGGCCGGATCACCAGTTCCACCACGCTGCCCCGTGCTTTTTCGATCTCGTACTCCGCCGGAGTGGCCGAGGCATAGACGAGTTGCTGCGCCACCTGCTCAAACTCGTCAAAACGCAACGGGCGGTTGTCCAACGCAGAGGGCAACCGGAAGCCATGCTCGACCAGTGTTTCCTTGCGGGAGCGGTCACCGAGGTACATCCCTCGGACTTGCGGAACCGTGACATGGCTCTCGTCAATGACCACGAGCGCGTTCTTCGGCAGGTAGCTGATCAGGGTCGGCGGGGCGCTTCCGGGTTCCCGGCGCTGGAGGATGCGGCTGTAGTTCTCGATCCCTGAGCAGAATCCGGTCTCCTCGATCATCTCGATGTCATACTCGGTGCGCTGCTTGAGGCGATGATACTCGACCAACTTGTTTTGCTCATGCAACTCGCGGAGCCGCATTTTCAACTCCTCGCGGATCATCCGCACGGTTTCCGGAACATGATCGGCTGGGGCCGCATAGTGCGAAGCCGGGTAGATCGCAAAGTGGCGGTAGGCCCGCTGCTTCTTGCCGGTGAGCGGCTCGTACTGCGTGATCGCCTCAATCTCGTCTCCCCAAAGCTCCATCCGGATGGCCGACTCCGATTCGGCAAGGTGGATGTCAATGACATCGCCCCGCACCCGGAAGGTGCCCCGGTGGAAGTCGATGTCGTTGCGCTCGTATCGCATCTCGACCAAGCCAGCCAGCAGTTTCGCACGCTTGATCTTGTCTCCCACCTTGAGGAAGAGCATCATCTTGCCGTACTCCTCTGGAGAGCCGATGCCGTAGATGCACGACACCGAGGCGACGATGATCACGTCCTCACGCTCCAGCAGGGAGCGTGTTGCCGAAAGCCGCAGACGGTCCAGTTCGTCGTTGAGTGCGGTGGTCTTCTCAATGTAGAGATCACGGTGCGGAACGTAGGCCTCAGGCTGGTAGTAGTCGTAGAAGCTGACGAAATACTCAACCGCGTTTTCCGGAAAGAAGGATTGGAACTCGTTGTAGAGCTGTGCGGCAAGCACCTTGTTGTGGACCAGCACCAACGTGGGCCGCTGCCAGCGCTGGATGACATTGGCCATCGTGTAGGTCTTCCCGGAGCCGGTGATGCCGAGCAACACCTGATGCCGATGGTCCTGCTCCAGTCCATTCACCAGCGCCTCGATGGCTTGGGGTTGATCCCCGGTGGGCTGAAACTTGGAGCAGAGTTGGAAAGGCATCGTGGATCAAGCGTGAAGAACGTCCGGAGGCCATTCAACGAGACCGTCCGGATAGATCGTGCGGAGCATGTAGAGTCCGTGTGGAGGAGCGGTTTTCCCCCCTAAGGTACGGTCCCGGTTTTTCAGGATAGCCCCAACCTCCTCCGGGGATAATTTCCCCAAGCCCACGTCCACCAGCGTTCCCGCTAAAATCCGCACCATATGCTGGAGGAAGGAGTTCGCTTCGGCCTCAATCCACAGTCTGCCGGGCTGAGAGGGATCCAGTTCCACCTGCAACTCCCGGAGTTCCTTGACTGGATTCGGGGAGGCGCAGCGAACCGAACGGAATGCAGAAAAATCGTGAATGCCAACCAACCGTGTTGCGGCTTCACGCATGGCCGCAACGTCAAGGCTCCGGCGCACCCACCATGCGGAATTTGGTCCAAAGGGATCGGCGTAGGGGCAGTTGTGGATCAGGTAGCGGTAGTGCTTGCCAACGGCACTGTGGCGGGCGTGGAATTCCAAAGGCATAGGCTGGACGTGCTTGACGACCACATCCTCCGGAAGTTTCGAGTTGAGGGCCCCCCGCCACTTTTCCGCAGAAAAACAGGTGTCGAGTTGGAAACTGGCGGGATAGTTGAGCGCATGGACTCCTGCGTCAGTGCGACCTGCGCCGTGAACTTTGACGGATTGTCCGGTGAGTTCAAGGAGGGCATGTTCCAGCAGTCCCTCAATGGTGGGATCGTGAGGCTGGATCTGCCAACCCCGGTAGCAGGTGCCGCTGTAGGCGAGGAGAATCAGCCAGTTCTGGGAGGACGGCACCGCACGGGGGGATCAGGCGGCTTGCTGGGCCAGCGCCTTGATGCGGCTCGGATCGTTGCCGGTCACGCTGTCCACCTGCTGTCCGTCCTTGAGCAGTACGATGTACGGAATGCCACGCACCCCAAAGCGCTGGGCCGATTCCATGTTGCTGTCCACGTCTACCTTGCAGACCTTGAGCTTGCCGTCCATTTCCTCGGCGATCTCATCGAGGGTGGGCGCTAACGCAAGGCATGGACCGCACCACTCCGCCCAGAAGTCCACGAGGGTGTATCCGGACTGGGTTGCTTCATCAAAATTCGCATCTTGCAGGTGAACCACCTTATCGCTGGCCATCTTACATCTCCATACGGGTTGGGCCGATCATTCCGGCTTTTGAAAAGCTTAATGTTCCAAAATCCCCAAAACCTCTCAAGCCGAAACTCACTCACACCCTGTTGCGACTCATTCAAATCCGGTACTCCCGGCACCGCTGCCGGGCCTCGTCAATGTGCTGCTGGAGGACGATTCCCTCCGCCTGAAACTGCGACAATGCCACTCGAAGCTCGGCCACTTGCTCCCTCACTGAATCGGGAGCCGGACTCCCCGAGTGCTGTCGCTCTGCAATCAGGGAACTTGGGTTGGCCAAATGCTCAAATTCCTCCAACGAGAGCGTGAGGTCGTGCCCGGATTCCTGTAGCGCCTGCTCCAAGGCCTGATAGGTGATTTCGGTTTCCGGCGCAGAGAGACGCACTGCTAGGGCCAAAACGTGGTAACACTCCCGGAAGGGCAGGTTGTGGGTGCGGGCCAGGTGATCCGCCCAATCCACGGAGTTCATAAAACCCACCCTACACTGCTCCTGCATCCGTGCCCGGTTGACGGTCAGTGTCTCAAAGACCCCGCGCAACACCCCCGGAGCTTCCTCGCACTCCCGCAGGAGATCCATGATCAGGTACTTGGTGGCTTGCGTGTCCCGGTTGTAGCCGCTGAATCCACCCTTCTGGATGCCCATCAGGCTCACCAGATAGCCGTGGGCCAGCGATGCCTTGGATTTCAGCACTTCCGCAAAATCCGGGTTCTTCTTCTGCGGCATGATCGAGGAACCGGTCACAAACGCCTCGTTAATCGTGACCATCCCGGTGTAGGGCAGGCTGAGGATGATGAGATCCTGTGCCATGATGCTGAGGTGGTTCATCAGCATTGCCGCAGCGTGAGCAAGCTGCGCTTCATGTTCCCAGCGCGAAACGATGCAGTCGAGTGTGTTTGTATCCACACGGTCAAAGGCGAGCAGTTCTGCCGTGAAGTTCCGGTCAATTGGCCACGAGGTGCCAAAAGACGCGACTGCTCCAAGCGGATTGCGGTTGACCAGTTGCAGCGTGAGCCGCAGGCGCTCCAGATCCCGGACAAGTCCCTGGACATACGCGCAGAGCCAATGTCCCCAAGTGGTGATCATCGCGGGCTGGTAGTGCGTGAATCCAGGCATGACCGCATCGGCATAACGCTCGGCTTGTTCCAGCAGAGCCTCGGCCAGTTGGTGGCAGGAGACGGCCAACTCAAGCCCACGATCCCGGAGCCAGAGCCGAAGGTCGCAGGACGACTGGTCGTTGCGGCTGCGGCCAATGTGCATCCGCCCTCCAGCATCGGTCCCCTGCGTCTCCGTCACAAACGCCTCAACGTTGATGTGAACGTCCTCCTTTTCCGGATCGAGGAAAAATTTACCGGACTCGTGCAGCCCTTCCAGTTCCCGGAGTCCGGCAAGCATCCGGGAAAGCTGCTCGTCTGTGATCAAGCCCTGCTGGTGCAGCATGATGCTATGGGCGCGGTTGGTCCAAAGATCGTAGGGCAGCAATGCCTCGTCGGCCATGGGCAGGGCACGGACGTCGCGTCCCGCACAAAACTGCACGTTCTGCTCGGCGGGCGGACGGCTGAGGTGGCTTCCCCAAACTTGGGATGGTGAAGGTGTGGTCATGGTTCCAGTTTGTGGATGGTTGGCCTCTGACGCTAGCAGACGGGGGATTGCCTGAAAACTCAAGAAGATTCGGGAACCCGGACCCTTGGAATTGGCCCTGCGATTGCATGTTTCGGCGACAGGCATTCAACCCTGTCACAAACGACCATGGCCGGACTCTTCAACAGCCCTTTCGTCACCCTCGCGCACAAGTCCCTCAATTTCCGGACGCAGCGCCATGACGTGCTTGCCTCCAACATCGCCAACATCGACACTCCCGGATACAAAGCTGAGGATTTGGTGTTCGAGAAAGCGTTGAAAAAAGCCCTGCACGCCGACGAACCCGGACTGCTGAAGATCACCAATGCTCGCCACTTGGACGGCAACCAGACTCCGCCGCTCAACCTCGTGGAGGCTAAGCGTATCAACAGCGCCACACCCTTCGTGAAGTTCAACGGCAACACGGTGGATCTGGACAAGGAGATGGCCAAGATGGCCGAAAACCAGATGATGTACACTGCGGCAATCCGGATGCTACAGCATCAGTTCCGCTTGATGAAAACCGCCGTCTCCGAAGGCCGCTAATGAGCTTCCTCTCCGCCCTGACCGTCAGCGTTTCCGGGATGTCCGCCCAGCGTCAGCGGGTGAACACGATCTCGGAAAACATCGCCAACGCCCAGACCACCCGGACCCCGCAAGGCGGGCCGTACCGCCGTCGTGAGGTGATCCTGGCCGCCGTTTCCAACGACCGCACTTTTGAGCAGGAACTGCGGGCGCAGGATCGCTCTCTCAGCACCGCCACGGAAGTGAAGGTCGTTGGTATCGTGCAAGACAACCGCCCTCCCATCCTGCGCTACGAGCCGGGGCATCCGGACGCGAACACTGAGGGCTATGTGGAAATGCCCAACGTGAAGGTCATGGAGGAGATGGTGAACCTGATGACCGCCTCTCGCTCCTATGAAGCGAATGCAGCGGCGTTCAATGCCGCCAAGGGCATGGCGCAAGCCGCACTTGATTTGGGACGAGCCTGATTTCGTCCTGATTCGGAACGGCACAACCGCCGTTCACTGAAACCATTTTTCCGGAACCTTACATGACGTGAGGTCACAGGTCAACCAGCCAGGAGGCGAAATGAATGACCTGAAGCTGGACCCCCGGTTTGTTGGACTCAAGCCACAAACGGGAGTCAACCAGCGGATACCAAATGCACACGAGTCGCTTCAGGGCGAACTGTTCGCGAGTACGTTGCACCAGACCATCACAGACATGCACCAACTGACACAGCAAGCCGAGCTTGCCCGTCAAGCGCTTGCCGCCAGCGATGGTTCCAGCATCACCTCTGAAATGCACCGTGCCGACGAGATGCACCATAAGATGATGGAAGCACAACACAATTTGGCCCTTCTCTACCAACAGCTTCAGGCCAACCAGCAGAAGAGTTGACACAAGGAGGTGTGAGATGAAGTTGAACCCGATCAACCCCGTCCTCCCCGTTTCCCGGCAAGGCGCGGAGCAACGGCAATCCCCGAATGACACCAGCATTGGAGACACGTTCTCCAACCTGCTGGATGCCGTCAACCGCCAGCAGATCGAGGCGGAAGCCAAGCAGACCGAACTGCTGACGTCCCCGAACAAGGACATCCACGGCACCATGATCGCCTTGGAGAAGGCGGAGATCTCAATGCGCCTGATGCTCCAAGTGCGTAACAAGCTTGTGGCCGCCTACGAGGAGATCATGCGGATGCAGGTCTGATTCCAACCCGCCGCGTTCTTGATCTAGCGGATCACTTCCTTCAAATAGCGTTGTTGCCGAGGGGTCAGCTTGACCCCTTCCTGCTGATTGCGACGCTGAATGTCCTCACGAAATTTTGGATTCGCCTGAAAATCGTACTCAAATTTCAGCGGTCGAATGCCACGCTCCGACCAGTATCCACGCCCGCCCACATGCTCCCGCTCTCCCCGCATTCTCCGTGATTTCCGTGCAGACTGCTGGGCCATTTGCCGCAACGCTCCCATGTTCTGAAGCAGTTGGTTGAGGTAGCCCTCGGTCTGCTGTGCCGAGTCCAAAGATTGCTCGCGGTTGCCTTGCCGCAAGGCCCGTTCGGCGGCATCAGAGGCTTGCTCTCCAGAACGCATCAGTTGCTCGGTGGCCTGCATCATGGAGGTCTGCGACATTCCGGACAGGCTCTCAAGCTGTGCCTGAAGCTGACGCAGGGCTTCGGTGATCTGCTGCTGGAGGTCTCCGGTCTGTTGGCGCATTTCAGAAGTCATGGGTTGAGCCGGGGGTACCTGCTGCAACGCCTGTTGCACCTGCCCCTCCGTTTGCTGGGATTGCTGAAGTTGCTGGCGCATCTCCTCCAGTTGACGAAGAAGTTCTTCAGTCTGCTGTTCCAGATATTGCGAAACCGACTGCTCGAATTCCTGCTGCTGGCGGTTGAAGGCCGAAAGCATTTGGTTGAGCAGTTCCTGGGCTTCCTCAATCCGTCCGTCCTCCAATAATTTTCTGATGTTTTCCATCAGGTCGGAAAGCGGTTGCGACTGCGGAGCTTGCTGCCTGTCGGATTGGGGCAGGAACTCCGAGAGCGTTTCCTGCTGGGACAGCATTTCCGAAAGTTGACGCTCAAAGGCTTCCAGCAGTTCCATCACCTGCTGCATCTGCTCAGGACTCCCTCCTTCCTTGAACCACTGCATCCACTGCTCAAGTTGCTGGAAATCCTGAAAAGCGTCCTCCCCCTCCAACAGGCTGCGCTCCAACTCCTCCTGCTCCAGCAAGGCCACCAGCCGTTGACGCATGTGCTGCATCACCGATTGTTCTTTCGCCATCAGGCTGACCTGCTGGGCGGTGGGCGCTTTAGCCCACACGGAGTGGATGATCATCCCACACAGTAAGAGGAGCAGAAGGGTTTTACGGAACGTGAGCATCCGTTTATCCGGAAAATACCGCAGGTGTTGGCATTTGAAAAAGCCTTGAGGTGAAGGTTTCATCATAGCGGCTTGTGGAGGAAGAACCAAGGTGGGGTGAAGCAAATTGGACTGATCCGGGCAAAACTTTCCCTTGTAACAACTCGCCGCTCGCATTAAAGTTTGGTAACGTTGCGCGGTGAAAGTCCACTTTTTCAGAGGTTGCTGATGTTCCGGGTCAAACAAGTTGTACTGTGGTTGCCTGCCCTGCTGCTCCTGCACGGAGCCGTAGCGGAGGTGTATGCGAAAAAATGCTCGCTGAAGACCGTCAAGGCCGCCTTTGACTCGGAAATGAGCGTGAACATGGTCGCCTCGATTTGCCCGAAGTACAAAGAAACGATCGCCAAGTCCGGTGGAGAGATCTCGGCCCAACCTGCCTCGTCTTCGGCAAGCAAGAGTTCCCAGACGGTTCAGGGCGCCTCAGCGTCCTCCCGAGCCGTCAAGAACAGTTGCTCGGATCAGGACAAAGCCAACATGGTGTTGGCCGGAGTCAAGCTGGAGGTCATTTGGAAAATGTGTGGCAAACCCGCGCAAACGGCACAGACAGTTCAAGCCGCCGCCGTTGTTCAACCCACTGCAACGGTTGCCAACGAATCTGCTCCAGAATCAAAACCGAAGCAAACCCGATCTCGCCGTTCTCAATCCAAGGAGGAGACTGAAGCCGCCAAGCAGGAGGACAAATCTGAACCTGTGGAGTCCGAATCCGAGCAGTCGGCCTTGGAGATGCAGCACACCCTGGGGTTTGGCCTTGGTCTCGGTGCCCAAACGCAATATCTGCTGCCCTATTATTTCTACAATCTTGATGAACAATTGATGGTCGGTGCCCAGCTTCGCATGATGAAAATGGACGGCAGTTCTGTGACGGCAATCACCGGTTCCGGAGGATATTTGTGGAAATGGAGCGATTTCCGCTTGGGTGGTCAGGGATATTTGGGCTTCGGAGGTGGAGTGAGTTGGGGCTTTGAGGGCTTGGCGTTTTACGACCTTGTTCCGGGGCTGGACCTCGGGCTGGCCCTGAACCTTCCTCTGGGCAGCACCAAGGACGTCAGTCACAAGCTCGGATTCACAATGCTCGCCGGCTACAAGTTCTGAAAACAATCAGGTCGGCGCAAATCAACCCCTGCCAGGGAAGGTGGTGTTTTCGGCGGTCGCCTGATTCATCAGGCGGATCAGGCTCGACTGGTTGCGGATTTTGCGGGGGCCGGGCCGCGCTCCAGTGCGATTGGTCACGCCACCGTCGAACGGCACCCCCACCAAGGCGATGTCCAGCCCTTCCGGGTCTTCCTGATACGGTGCCCGCAGGAAGGTGGGGATGCCGGTGTAGCGAGGCCGCACTTGCGGATCGGAAAATTCGGGATACTTGAATTGTCGAGGCATGGTAATTCCTATTTCCGACTATCGTAATTCATTGAAAATTAGGGAAAGTTTAACGCTAAACACATAATTGAGACAGGAAGACTTCATTTCAATTCCGTGGCTGGTGGGGAAAAGGGCTTCAGACGTTTTCCCAGACGTTGAGCCGGGCAATCTTTTGGTCAAGGATCATCTCGGTCACTGTGGATTTGAATTTGGCAAAGTGCGGAGTCTGGAGGTGTGCCTGAAAGGCGGCTTCATCATCATAGATTTCGTAGAGATTGACGGTGTCCTCGCCATCCTGCGGCACCATCACGTCAAAGCGGCGGCATCCGGGCTCGCCCTGCACCGAGGACGCAGCGTTGCGTTTCACCGAATCCAGAAATTGCTCTCGCGTCCCGGGCTGGAGTGTGAACTCCACCCAAATCACCAGTCGTGGCTCTGTCATACGATTCCGTTTTTGGGGTTGATCAACAGCAAGAGCACCATGCAAGGATGAGAGTCGGCAATCCGGATTGCAAGATCAAGCGGGATTCTCAGGATGATTTCGATTCCTGCCGAGTGACGGTGAACTTGTCCAGCTTGGAGCCGATGACCGTGACACCCAAGCCGGGTCCGGAGGGTACCGCGACCTTGCCTTCCACCAACTTGAAGGGCTGTTCAAGAATGTCGTCCCGGAGGGGGTTGGGGTTGCGGTCGTACTCGACCACCGGCTCGTTTTGGAGGGCAACGGGCAGGTAGGTGTAAGGCTGCCACGGAGTGGCGGCGAGTGCATGCAGGGCGGTGGCAAGCGCGATTCCAGAACCCCAAACGTGCGGGATCACAGGCGTGTGGTGTGCGAGTGCCAGCGCCTGAATTTTCAGGAATTCTGAAAAACCTCCGGCACAGCACAAGTCCGGCTGGGCAATGTCCACGCAGCCTTGTGCGAACAGGTTTCGGAAGCCGTAGCGGGTGTACTCACACTCGCCTCCTGCGATAGGAATGGCGAGTTTCTGCCGCAGGTGGCGGTAGCCCTCCAAATCCTCCGGAACGATCGGTTCCTCAAACCAGCGCACGTCCAGCCGCTCCAACTCGCGTCCGACGCGCAGGGCGTTACTGACGTTGTAGGCGTGGTTGGCATCAGCGAGCAACGTCACATTGGGGCCAATCGCTTCGCGGATCACCTCGATGCGTCGCACGTCCGCCTCGATGGAGAGCAGACCGAGCTTGATCTTGAGAATCCGGAAGCCATCCTCAACGTAAGAGCGGGCCTCGTCCGCGAGGGCTTGCAGCGCGTCCTCGCTGACACCAAATGCGTGCTCGCCCCGGTAGTAGCAGCCCGTTGCGTAGGCCGTCACCGACTCCCGGAACGCACCTCCCAGCAGTGTGTGGACGGGCAGCCCCGTTGCCTGACCGAGCAAATCCCAGCAGGCGATGTCAATGGCGCTGATCGCCTCAAGGTATGGACCCTTCTGTCCAAAATCGCGGATCATGCTGTAAAGCCGTTCCCACAACACGGCAGGGTTGCGCGGGTCGGAGCCAAGCACCTGTGAACCCAGCACCGCGTGAATGCACGCCGCCACTGGCTCAGGAGGGCCGTACTGTCCGCCTTCGCCCCAGCCGACCAAACCCGTGTCCGTTTCCAGTCGCACCAGCAGACTGGTTCGCTCCGGAAACGCGGCTTGGGAGGAGTAAAAGCGTTCCTTGCCGAGGGGAGTTTTCAGGACATGGGTGATGATTTTCGTGATCTGCATGGTGGTTCCGATTGGGGTCCAGGATTGCACAGGGCACAAAAGCACCATAACGGCCTGACCCAGGGGATCAAGAGTTCCCTATTGAAACGAACCGGAGCGTGCCGTTCCGTTGATGAGTTTATCCAAACGCAGGTGCGTGATTTTGAGCTGCTCTCCGGCGGCAGTACTGAGTTCGGTGTCGCGGTCAGAGTACAACCGCCGAGTGAGCATGTCCAGCAACTCCGGAGCGCTCTTTCCGGAGGCACAGACAATATAGATGAAACCGAAGCGCTGCTCGTACCCCGCATTTTTCTCGGCCATCTTCGTCTTGAGACACTCTTCGGCGGACTGCATCCCGGATTGCTCCTTTGAAGTCCACAAAGCCGTATCCTTTGCCACTTCCGGGAGCTGACTGCCTCCGATACGTGGATGCGCGGCAAAGGCTTCCAGCCAGTCCGATTCGATCATTCCCGCCCAAATTTCATCGGCCAACTGCTGTAGCGTTTCCGTATCGGAAAATGGACGTTTCGCCAGCATTTGCATGACCCAGCGCGTGGCCCCGCAGCACTTCAGCAACTCAGCATGAGCCTCAATTTCTGGGAGGACGTTCAGTTGTTCAAGGAGCATTGCTCTCGTTATGATGGTGCGAATGCTACGAGCGTGGTTTTCATAGATGTTGAAATCGCTTGACAGCATAGGGGTTTCTCCGCTTTAATGATTTGTTTGACCTGTTCGCCCGGAGTTCATGTTTGAGACACTCTCCAGCAAGCTAACCTCCTCGCTCCGCAAGGTGCGCGGACAGGGGCGGATGACCGAAGAGAACATCCGCGAAACGCTGGGAGAAGTCAAGACGGCACTGTTGGAGGCAGATGTCAATTTCCGGGTCGTCAAGGCATTCCTGCGAGCCGTGCAGGAGCGGGCCGTGGGCGAGGAAGTCCAGGGCAGCTTGACGCCGGGGCAGCAGTTCATCAAGATCGTCAATCAGGAACTGGCCGAAATGCTCGGCGGTGAGGGCGGCGAAGTCGCTGAACCTGCGGAGCCGAACCTGATTATGATGCTGGTGGGCCTGCAAGGCTCCGGAAAAACCTCGACGGTCGGCAAACTCGCCAAGCATTATCAGGCGCAGGGTCGCAAGCCCTACCTGATTCCGGCGGACATCTACCGCCCGGCGGCGATCGAACAGCTTCAGGTGTTGGCCCGGACCCTTGAGGTGCCGTGTCACCCGTCCACGACAGATCGTGATCCGGTGGACCTCGCCCGCGAAGGCGTGGCGGCGGCAAAGGCCGAGGGCGCAGACCTGATCCTCCTGGACACCGCAGGTCGGTTGCAGATTGACGAGGTGCTGATGGAGGAACTGGCCCGCATCAAGTCGGCCATCACACCACACGAAATCCTCTTCGTCGCTGATGCGATGACAGGGCAGGAGGCGGTCAATGTCGCTCGCGGCTTCAATGACCGGCTCAACCTCTCCGGGATCGTGCTCACCAAGATGGACGGCGATGCCCGAGGTGGGGCAGCGCTTTCGATCCGGGCGATCACGCAGAAGCCGGTCAAGTTCGTCACGGTCGGGGAAAAGCTCGATGCCCTGGAGGCGTTCCATCCAGAACGAGTCGCCTCACGCATTCTCGGCATGGGCGACCTGCTCTCACTGATTGAGAAGGTCGAGACGAACTACAGCGAGAAGGCAGCGTTGCAGGTGCAGCAGAAGCTGCGTCACAACGAGTTCGATCTCGACGATTTCCGGGCCCAGTTGCGCTCGATGCGCAAGATGGGTTCCGTGAAGGATCTCCTCAGCATGCTGCCGGGGATGGATGCTTCCATGCTCAAGCAGGCGAATCTTGACAATCGCCAGTTCGTTCGCATCGAGGCGATCATTTCCTCAATGACGCCTCAGGAGCGCCGAAAACCGCAGGTCGTCAACGGCTCGCGGCGGTCACGCATCGCCAAGGGCAGCGGACGGCAGGTCAGCGAGATCAACCGGCTGCTCAAGCAGTTTACGCAAATACGCAAGATGATGGTCAAACTCTCCCGTGTCCGGGATCCGGGCCGGGCCATGCGCGTCATGCAGGACATGATGCAGCACTGAACCTGAGAACAACAACGCAGTAGCACACAACACATGGTCAAAATCCGACTCGCCCGTGGCGGCGCGAAGAAGCGCCCCTACTACCGCATCGTTGTTGCGGACTCGCACAAGAAACGTGATGGCCGCTTCATCGAGCGCATTGGGTTCTACAACCCGATGGTGCAGGAAAACCGCTTTGGGATTGACAGCGAACGTGCCAAGCACTGGCTCTCCGTTGGAGCGCAGCCGACCGACCGCGTCCGCAAGTTGATGGAGAAAGCCGAGATCCTGTAGATCTCGTGTCCGGAGCGCCGCGCCACATCCGCAACTACCCCGACCTCACTTGGCTCGGCACCGTCCTCGGTGCCCACGGCATGAACGGGGAGATCAAAGTGCGGCCTGAAACCGATGACCCGGAATACTATCTGGAAACTCCTGCGTTTTTTGTGGAAACGGCGACGAGCCTGAACCACTTGGACGTGGAGGAAATACACCTCCAGAAGGGGCAGTGGCTGGTGGCTTTTGCAGGCGTCACGTCCCGTGTGGAGGCCGAGGCGTTCAAAAACGCGCGACTGCTGCTTCCGGACGAACAGCTCAAGCCGCTGGCTCCGGGAGAACACTTTCAACACCGGATTCAGGGCTGCCAAGTGGCATCAACCACGGGCGAGCCGTTGGGCACCATCTCCCGTGTGATCGAAACAGGGGCCAACGACGTGTATGAGGTGCGGCATGAAGGCCGGGCCTTCCTTGTTCCGGTGGTGCCGCATATCGTCATCAGTGTGGACACGGAGGCACAGAAGGTGGTCATCGACCCAATTCCAGGACTCTTGGACGAAGAGTCGGGGAAGTGAGCCGATGCTGCAACTTGACATCCTGACGCTCTTCCCGCAGCTTTTTGACCCTTTTTTGGAAGCAGGGCTGCTGGGCAAGGCGATCCGGGAACAGCATGTAGCGGTTCACCTCTGCGATTTCCGGGAATACGGACTCGGCAAGCACAAGCAGGTGGACGATGAACCATATGGAGGCGGACCGGGAATGGTGCTGCGCATTGAGCCAATCTGGCAGATGCTGCACGACCGGGAGAGCCACCATCGCAACGCGGGCCGGAGTGTCCGGAAACTGCTGCTCACACCACAAGGCCAGCCCTTTCGGCAGGAAACGGCCCACGCATTGAGCCAAGGCGAGGACGTACTCATCCTCGTTTGCGGGCGCTACGAGGGCTTTGACGAACGCATCCGATCCCTCGTTGACGAGGAAATCTCCGGAGGTGACTTCATCTGCTTCGGCGGGGAAGTGATTGCCATGATGATGATCGAGGCGGTCACACGGCTGCTGCCCGGAGTTCTGGGCAATGCGGAATCCTCGCAGGAAGAGTCGTTTTCCGCAGCCCGGTTGGAGCATCCGCAGTACACGCGGCCCCCGCTTTTTGAAGGCATGGCTGTACCGGAGGTGCTGCTTTCCGGGCATCACGGGAGGATTGCAGAATGGCGCCGCATCCAGGCCCAGGAACGGACCGCGCAGCGGCGTCCGGATTTGTTAAAAACTTCATGAGTTCAGAGGACCAATGGCAACGTTGATGGAAAAGGTGGAGCGCTCACAGCTCCGCGAAAATCCCCTGCCCGACTTCCGGGTGGGTTGCACCGTGCGGGTGAACTACCGCATCACCGAAGGCAACAAGGAGCGCATTCAGGCTTACGAAGGCGTGGTTATTGGTATGCACTGCGGGATCAACAACAACAAAGCGACCTTCACGGTTCGCAAGGTTGCGCAAGGGGGACACGGTGTGGAGCGCGTTTTCCCGCGTCACTCGCCGCGCATCGAAAGCCTTGTTGTGCTGAAGGAAGGCCGGGTGCGCCAGGCCAAGCTCTACTACCTCCGGGAGCGTCATGGCAAGGCCGCCCGTATCAAAGAGCGACTCAACAGCCGGCTGGCCAACTCTTCAGCTTGAGTCAGCGGCCCAAGCCCAAGGCTTCCGGAACATCGCCGGAGTCGATGAGGCTGGGCGTGGCCCGCTCGCTGGTCCGGTGGTGGTCGCTGCCGTGATCTTAGGCCCGGATTGGGACACAAGCCACCCGCTCCAGGATTCCAAACGGATTCCGGAAGACGAGCGCGAGCGGCTGTTTCCGATCATCCGCAAGCAGGCGCAGGCGCATCGCATTATCGCCGTCTCGCCCAAGGCGATTGACGAGTCGAACATCCTGCGGGCCACGCTGGACGGCATGTCGCGCTCACTCCGGGAGTTGCATACTCCGGCGGACTACGCCTTGGTGGACGGCAATCGTTTTCCGACGATGGGGCTTCCGGGAGAAGCGGTGGTGAAGGGGGATTCGCACTCATGCAGCATTGCCGCTGCGTCGATTTTGGCGAAGGTCGCACGGGATCGCATCATGCGGGTGTACGGACAACGCTATCCGGAATGGGGCTTTGAGCAGCATTTCGGCTACCCGACGCCGAAACACCGCGAGGCGATTCAGCGGCACGGACTCAGCCCGATCCACCGCCGCACGTTTCGGTGGAAGCCGCGTCCGGCGCAACTGGATTTACTGTGACAAAGGCCCGGCAGAGTCTCGGCGCCTCCGGAGAGCAGGCTGCCGGCGAACACCTCGTCCAGCAGGGCTTGATCGTGCTGGAGCGGAACTTTCGTTGTCGGCTGGGAGAAATTGACATCATCGCACGGGACGGTGAGCATCTCGTCTTCTGCGAAGTGAAAACGCGCCGTGAGGGTGGGCTGCATCCGTTCCTGTCCGTCACGCAGCGCAAACAGCGCAAGCTGCGCCAGTTGGGGTTGTACTACCTCAGCAGGCATCGTCTGGAACACCTGCAAACGCGTTTTGACGTGATTGCAGTGTATCAGGCACAGGACGGGACGTTCGCCATTGAACACCTGCCCAACGCCTTTTGAACGCCGCTCTGGAAATCCGGGGGGCTCCTCAACCCCAAACGCCTGAACACAATGGCACACCACAAGTCTGCGAAAAAGCGCATCCGCCAGACCATCAAGCGCACGGCCCGCAACCGCTCCCTGCGCTCCAGCATGAGAACCGCGATCAAGCAGTACCGCACACTGCTGGAGCAGGGCGATGCGGGAGTTGCCACGGAAGCCTTTCCCAAGATACAAAAGACCATCGACAAGATGGTGACCAAGGGCATCCTGCACCGCAACACCGCCGCCCGTTACAAGTCCCGGCTCTCGCAAGCACTGGCGGAACCCAGCGCTCCTGCTGCCGCAACGGCCTGAGTCTGGAGTATCCGGAGTTGAAAACAAGATTCGGATTGACCTTCTCCAAGCGTTTTACTAATGTTTGGACGGGTGATCAACCCGATCTTATTTGACTCTGAAGGCATACTTGATGGACTCGTCTTTTCTTCACCGCAGGGTTCACAGCATCACCGGCATCGTTCCGGTTGGGCTTTTCCTCGTTTACCATCTCTATCTCCAGCTCTACCTGCATTCCGGAGCATCGGAGTACAACGAGCGCGTCAACAGCTTCTACGACAGCCCGCTCGCGGTCTGGATCCTCATCCTGCTCGTTTACCTCCCGCTGCTCTACCACTCTGTACTGGGCCTGCGTCTGAGTGCGGAGGCCAACGTGCAACCACAGTATCAGTACTTTGCCCATGCGCTTTACTGGCTTCAGCGTGTCAGCGGCGTGGGGGTGTTTCTCTTCATGCTCGGGCATCTCTGGAACGCCAAGCTCGTTCCTGCATTGGGGGAAGGAAGTCTCTGCCTCACTGAGTGTGCTAACCAGCACTACGAACATCTGGTTGCTGGCTTTGGTGATCCGGAAACCGGACTGGTCACCCAGGCGGTGTACGTCCTTGGAGTGTTCGGTGCGACCTTTCACCTCGCCAACGGCATCAACACCTTTTGCATGACGTGGGGCATCGCCCTCACCCCCAAGGGGCAGTTTCGGGTGCGCATCTTCAGCATGCTCGTGTTCCTCCTGCTCACGGCTAGTACCTTCTATGCGCTCAGCGCCCTTTGGTAGTCTGGAAGAGCAAATTAGTGGTTGCTATTGATTTGAGTGTCGCATGAAAAATGGGCGACCAAGAGGAGGTATCAAGAATGTCGAGTTGCAACTTAAATCAGTTTGGAGTGAGGCTTGAAATCAAGCTTGATGAGTTCAAGACCAAAATCATCAAATGGGTTGCCGGACTGTTGCTTGTGCAATCTGGTTTGGTGATTGTGGCGCTGTTTGCGATGTTTTGCATGTTCCTTACCGGGAGCGTAAATTGGGACTCGCACAAAAACGCAAGGGTTATACTGGAGTTGAGAGCGAACGGATCATAGGAGTGAAAAAATGAGCAAGCAACGAGTGATTATGATCGGCGGAGGGCTGGCCGGGCTGGCCGCAACCATGAAGATTGCGGAACAGGGCACCCCGGTGTTGCTGGTGTCCTTTCTGCCCGTCAAGCGCTCCCACTCGGTGTGTGCGCAGGGCGGCATCAACGGCGCGGTCAACATCAAGGGCGAGGGCGATTCTCCGGACATCCACTTCTACGACACCGTGAAGGGTGGTGATTTCTTGGGCAACCAACCGTTGTGCAAGGACATGTGCTATCACGCACCCTTCATTATCTACCTGCTGGATCGCCTCGGAGTGCCTTTCAACCGCACGGTAGAAGGCAATCTCGATTTCCGTCGCTTCGGCGGCACCTTGCATCACCGTACCGCCTTTTCCGGGGCAACCACCGGGCAGCAGTTGCTCTATGCACTAGACGAGCAGGTGCGGCGGTACGAGGTTTCCGGAATGGTGGAAAAGCAGGAGTGGCACGAATACCTCGGTGCCGTCCTCAATGACGAGGGACGTTGCGTGGGGGCCGTCATCCAGAACCTGCGTACGGGAGAAATCCGGTCGGAGCGCGGCGATGCGGTGGTTCTCGCAACCGGAGGTCCGGGAGTGGTGTACGGGCGTTCCACCAACTCGGTGGTCTGCACCGGAACTGCCACGACCTCGGCCTACCTGCAAGGAGCCAAGTACGGCAACGGCGAATTCATCCAAATCCACCCCTCCGCAATTCCGGGTCGCGACAAACTGCGGCTGATGAGCGAATCCGCCCGTGGCGAAGGCGGGCGTGTCTGGGTGCCACGACAAGCTGGAGACAACCGCCCCGCCCGACAGATTCCGGAGGACGAGCGCTATTACTTTCTTGAGGAACGCTACCCGCTCTTTGGCAACCTTGTCCCTCGTGATGTGGGCGCCCGAGAAATCTACGACATCTGCGTCAACGAAGGACTCGGTGTCCACGGCGACCTCAAGGTGTACCTCGACCTCACGCACCACTCCCGTGAATTTCTTGACCGCCGACTGGGCGGCATCCTCGAAATCTACGAGAAGTTCACCGGAGTCGATCCGAGAGAGGAACCGATGGAGATTTTCCCGGCGGTCCACTACTCGATGGGGGGGATCTGGACAGGCTTTGAGCGCACTGTCGAGGGTTTCATCAACCACCTTTCGCCCCGCAACCAGATGACCTCCATCCCCGGACTCTACGCCGCCGGGGAGGCCGATTACCAGTACCACGGCGCGAATCGGCTGGGGGCGAACTCGCTGCTGAGTTGTATCTACACCGGGTTGATGATGGGGCCGGGAGTCGTCAACCACCTCCGGAATCTTCCGGAATCCGCTGAGGATTTACCGCAGAGCGTGTTTGATCAGGCCGTTCGTCAGTGGCAGGAGCGTGTCTCCGGAATCCGGAAGATGAGGGGCAATGAGAATCCTTACGCCCTGCATGCTGAACTCGCCAACGAGATGATCTCCAACGTCCTCATTGTCCGGGAGAACAGCAAACTGACCTCGACCCTCGAATCCATCGAGGCCATAGAGCAACGCTGGCACAAGGTGAGTTGCGTGGATACCAAAGACTGGACGAATCCGGTGCCGAGCTTCATCAACCAACTCTGGAACATGATCCAGCTTTCCAAAGTGATCACCAAGGGGGCACTGCTTCGCGACGAGTTTCGGGGGGCGCACTACAAGCCGGAGTTTGATCTCAAGCAGCCGGGCGACTTTAAGCCGGAGAACTACTTGGAGTACGAGGACATGAAGGCCAATGGCGGGGTGAAGGAGGGTTATTTTGCTCCGGAGCACCTCAGCTACATGGAGCGCTTCGAGGCGAACAACAAGCAGTGGCTCAAGTCCACAATTGCCACCTACCAGTCCAGCGGCGCGGATGGAGGGTACTACTCCAGCGGAGGGCCGGAAATCACTTACGAACCGGTGGATGCCTCTCTGATTGCCGCGCGTCCCCGCAAGTACGATTGACGCTCGACTGCTAACTCTCGCTAAACTTCAGGAGGTTCATGGACACCATCAGCTTTAGGATCAAGCGACAGGACACCCCGGAGGGAGGTCCGTACTGGGAGGAGTTCGTGATCCCGTACCAGAAGAACTCGAATGTCATCTCCTGCTTGATGGACATCCAGAAGAATCCGGTGAACGCCAAGGGCCGGGAGGTGGCTCCGGTGGTGTGGGAGTCGAACTGCCTGGAGGAGGTTTGCGGCACCTGCACGATGCGTGTCAACGGACAGGTGCGGCAGGCGTGCAGCGCTCTCATCGACCGGCTGGAGCAGCCCATCGTTGTCGAACCAATGAGCAAGTTCCCGGTGGTCCGGGATTTGATCGTGGACCGCACCCGAATGTTTGACGCGCTCAAGCAGGTGCAGGCGTGGGTTCCGGTGGATGGTTACTACGACCTTGGCCCAGGCGAGCGCATCTCCCCGAACCACCAGCAGATCGCCTACAAGCTCTCGGAGTGCATGACCTGCGGATGTTGCGTGGAAGCCTGCCCGCAGTATGCAAAGGACGGGGATTTTCTGGGACCAGCCGCAGTCAGTCAGGTTCGGCTCTTCAACATGCACCCGACCGGGAAAAACATCGCCGAGGAGCGCATTGACGTCCTCACGCAAAAGGGCGGTATCACCAGTTGCGGCAACGCCCAGAACTGCGTGGAGGTCTGCCCCAAGGGCATCCCGCTCACGGAATCCATCGCGGAAATGGGACGCCAAGTCTCCCAGCGCTTCTGGAAAACGCTCTTCCGCGCCGCCTGATTTCTTTCTGCCGGGCCTCCTTCCTGAAGGCTTTTCTCTTCCCAGCCCGAAATACCTTTTCCGAACCGACTCCTCACGGGGGCAAGCCCAACATCAGGCGGCTTGCCTGCTCTGCTCTAAAGGAGTATACTGTCAAATGGTGCATCCAAGAACAATTGCTCTGGAAATACGCACAAATATTGCATCAGAAAAAGTACGGCTGAGGTCAATTTGCGTTTGAGCAAAAAATATTGGGGATTTTATGAAACAAGTGATTTTTATAGTAAAATCCATTAAAAATGGTACACTTTCAATTCCCTGGGCGAAGCCGGGTGGAGCTTTGGTCCGTCTGACTTC
>PBTB01000016.1 GCA_002726945.1 Deltaproteobacteria bacterium
TATGGCGGCACGCTGACCTACGCGTACCGTCTGTTCGCTAAGAACACCGACCCGTCGATCGAGGGAGGCTGGGCCGGCTTTCAGCTCTCCGGGGTCAACGAGCAACTCGTGCAGGGAGACTGGGGCCTGCCCCGGGACGAGTTTGGTTTCACCGGGAACTACGTGCCGACCTCGACCTTCCGCGGTAACCTGGCCGAGAGCTGGGAGCAACCGGACGACCGCACGTTCATCGTCAAGATCAAACCGGGCATTCACTGGCACGACAAGGCGCCGATGAACGGGCGCGAACTGACCGCAGAGGACGTCGCGTGGGCATACCGCCGCCATAGCGGCCTGCTCGACTGGAAGCCCGAGTACACCGAAACACTCTTCGGGTTGCCGTGGGAGTCCATCGAGGCCACCGACAAGTACACGGTCGTGTTCAAGCTGACCGAGCTGCGCCTCAGCATGGTCCGTGCGATCCTCGCTGAGAGCACCGCATTGGTGCTGCCTCGCGAGGTCATCGAACAGCATGGTGACTACACCGACTGGCGGAACGTAGTCGGCACCGGGCCGTTCATGCTGACTCAGCACGTCGAGAATGTCTCGATGACCAGGACGCGTAATCCCAACTACCACGGCTTCGACGAGAAGTATCCGGACAACCGGCTGCCCTACGTTGACGAGGTGAAGGGCCTTTTCATGGCGGAGGAGGCAACCCGCCTCGCCGCCATGCGCACCGGCCAGATCGACATGTATCACCGTTTCGGCGCCACCACGATCCGTAAACCCGAGGTCCTCAATGCGTTGCTGGCCACCAATCCCGACCTTCAGGTGGGCACCTACTTCCAGCGTGCGCTGCAAGTGTCCGGCATGAACATCCGTAAGCCGCCGTTCGACGACATCCGCGTGCGCCAGGCAATGCAGATGGCCCTCGACCGCGATGCGATCAACGACAGTTACTATGGCGGGTTTGCGCAACGGAACCCTTCAGGCTATTTCGGAAACGCCAGTGGGCCCGTTTACACCCCATTCGACGAGTGGCCAAAGCAGCTCCAGGACGAATACAGCTACAACCCGGAGAAGGCCGAGCAATTGCTCGACGAGGCCGGCTACCCGCGAGGCGCGGACGGAGTGCGCTTCGAGGTCACCTACGACCACCGCGACCTCATCGACTTAGGCTACGTCGAGATCGCAGCCGGCTACTGGAAGGAGATCGGCGTGGAGGTGGAGATTAACATCCACGATACCGGCAGCTGGGTCCCCCGCCGCGTCAATGGGCTCTACGATATGACCACCGGCGATCAAGCCTGGGATCAAGCCTTTAGCAAGCTTTTCGGCTGGTACAGCAATCTCGTGGAAGGAAGGGAGAATCATTTAGTAGAGTATCTTGGCGGGGTTCCCGACCCCACGCTTATTCGGCTCTACCATGCGTTCAACGCCGCGACCGACGAGTCGCAGCAGATACGAATCGCGAAAGAGTTCGACCTGTACGCCCTTTCTCAGCATTTTCAGGTATTCGGCTTCAAGGCGCCCAAGTACCAGTTGGCCCAGCCGTGGGTCAAGGGCTGGAACGGCGAGTCGTTCCTGCAGGACCAGGGCGATGTCCAGGTTTTTGCCCGGCTCTGGCTCGACCGGGACTTGAAGGCAGAAATGGGGTTCTGACGCGAGCGGGAGTTAGCGCTTAGACCATCAACGCGCGGTTGGCTGCGGCCGACCGCGTTTTACTTCGAACGCGGGGTGGCGGGAACAGCCTGCTAGCCCTTCTTATGGTGCCGTGATGATGAGAGGAGGTGAGATGCGGGCGTATGTGATCAGGCGGATACTGCTGGTGATCCCGACCCTGTTCATCGTCACCGTCCTGGTGTTCCTNTCGGTCCGCTTCATCCCCGGCGACATCATCGACGTGATGACCGCCCGGATNANCTTCAGNGGGACCGGTTCGATCGATGCCGAGGCTCTGAAGAAACGGCTTGGGCTCGATAAACCCGTCNACGTGCAATACGCGAAGTGGATCGGTGACATCGTCCTGCGCGGCACCCTCGGCCACTCGCTGTACAGCGGCTCGTCGGCCGGCACCAAGGTGGAGGAGAAGCTCGCCGGCAGGGTCGGGGTCACGGTCGAGCTGGGACTGCTGGCGATCCTCACCGGACTCGTCATCGCCGTGCCGATCGGCATCTACTCGGCGATTCGCCAATACACGGTGGCCGACTACGCCGGGCGGGCGGTCGCCATCTTCGGACTGGCGACCCCGAACTTCTGGCTGGGACTGATGGTGATGATCTACCCGGCCATCTGGTGGGGCTGGACACCGCCGCTGACCCACGTCGGTTTCAGCGAAGACCCCTGGGCCAATCTCGGCATGTTGATCATCCCCGCCCTGATTCTGGGGACCTACCTGGCAGCGAGCACCATGCGCATGACGCGCACGATGATGCTGGAGGTGCTGCGCCAGGACTACGTGAGGACCGCCTGGGCCAAGGGCCTCAAGGAGCGGATAGTGGTGCTCCGCCACGCGGTGAAGAACGCCCTCATCCCGGTGGTGACCCTGGTGGCGCTGCAACTGCCCATCATCGCCGGCGGCTCGGTCATCATCGAGAACATCTTCAATCTCCCGGGGCTCGGGCAGCTCATGTTGGTTGCCCTCAACGAGCGCGACTACCCCGTGGTTTCCGGCATCAACCTGCTCTTCGCCTCGGTCGTGGTGGTGATCAACCTGATCACCGACCTGACGTACGCCTTCCTCGATCCGAGGATTCGCTATGACTGAGCCGCTCCCGGTCGATCCTGGCGGCGGGACCGGCGCATCGGGCGCTCCCGCAGCTAAGCGCCGCCGACCCGCCGGGAGCTTCTTCCGACGGCTCCTGAAGGAGCAACCGCTGGGAGCCGTTGGTGGCCTGATCGTCCTGGCGTTGGTGTTCATCACCATCTTTGCCGACCAGCTGGCACCCTACGAATTCGACCGAGGACGGGTGCAAGAGCGCATGCAGGGGCCGTCGGTCGAGCACCTGCTCGGCACCGACCACGTTGGCCGCGACTTTTTGAGCCGACTCCTCATTGGCGCGCGCCTCTCGATCACGGTCGGGCTGACGGCGACGGTGATGACTCTCATCGTCGCCCTGCTCATCGGTGGCACGACCGGTTTCATCGGCGGGCGGGTGGACATCTACGCGCAGCGGTTTGTCGACGCGTGGATGTCCTTTCCAGGATTACTCCTGCTGCTCACCATCATGTCGATCACCGGCCGCGGTGTGCTGCAGATCATCCTGGTGCTCGGCATCACCGGTGGCATCCCGGCCTCGCGGGTGGTACGCGGCGCGGTGATCGGCATCAAGGAGAACGACTACTTCCAGGCCGCCAAGGCACTGGGAGCCAGCAAGAGCCGGATCTTCTTCCGCCATGTGCTGCCCAATATCGCCGCACCGCTCATTGTCATCTTCAGCATCAACGTCGGCGCCGTCATCATCGCGGAGGCCTCGCTGAGCTTCCTGGGCTTCGGCCTGCCGGCGAACATTCCGAGCTGGGGCGGCATGCTCAGCCGGGAGGGCCGCCAGTACATGGAGATTGCACCGCGGCTGGCACTCTGGCCGGGGCTGTGCCTGACCGTGACGGTCTATAGTCTCAACCTGTTCGGTGATGCGATGCGGGATCTGCTCGACCCGAGGCTGCGGGGTGCTCAGGGCAGTTACGGNNCNGCNNNGNNGAAACGCAAACGAGGCTTGCTCTCCAGACTGCTCAACCCCTTCGCTTAGCAAGAAGTTCTCTCCCCAATCGGGTTGCAAAACCCATCCAAGCACANGGTCTCAAGGCCAGCGGGCGNTGCCTTCATAACCCNNGTATTGATTTTCATTTGACCTTTTGATTTTAAATGGAGGGCTGTTGCGGTGGTCCTCCATCGCCTGCCGAGCCCTGCCAGAGGGTGAGGCAGCGGGAGGTCGAGGGTGGGCGGGGTCAAGCCCGAACACAAGGAAGTGGAGTTTGAGGAAGAGTGCAACAGGGAGGTCGTCCACAAGAACTGAAATTCACATCGCCTGCTCCACACACGCAGGGAGTTTGGCGCCCGCTGAAGTGGAAACGGGAGCACGTGCTTGTCCCTAAAATCCCTCACCATCCTCAAAGTCTTGAAGTAGGCCGCCTCGCCTGGATCGGTGCTGCGTACCAGCAGGGACGCGACCCGGACAGTTTGACGATCCCGCTGCCATCGCACAGCAGTTACCCATTGCATCAGGGCGGATTGAAAGCTCCCACCGGTGCCTCATTCAAAACGTTTCAAAATCCCGGAGGTCTGGTGGAGACTGGAGCATGTAGCATGCCCGATTTGTCTCTACTTGGGAATGGCCCGATCAAAGGGGAATCGGACAACACGCAACGGAAACGACCGGAACTGCCGGTTCCTCCTTGATCCTGAGAGTGGTTTCAGACTATCTTGAATCGCAGCACTTGGTGTTGTCCGTATCGGGCCGTCCTCATCAACCTCTTGCAGCAAGCGCTCAACGTGTACGAAACCTCAAACATCCGGAAGGGACTTCGGATCGAGTTGGACGGAGCGCCTTTCATGGTGGTGGAGTTCCAGTTTGTGAAACCCGGCAAGGGCAACGCCTTCACCCGGACCAAAATCCGCAACATGATCACAGGATCAGTCTTGGACCGGACCTTCAAGACCGGGGAAAAAATCAAGCCTGCCGACATGGAGGAGCGTGTGATGCAGTTCCTCTACAATGACGGCACCTTCCACTTCATGGACAGCAACAACTACGATCAAGTGGAACTGCAAACCGACGAGGTGGGGGATGCCGCCAACTTCTTGCTGGAGAACATGGAGGTGGCCATCGCCTTCTTCAAAGGACGCGCACTGGGGTTGACCCTGCCGAACTTCGTCAGCCTCGAAGTGGCCGAAACCGCTCCAGGGGAACGAGGCAACACGGTCACAGGGGCAACGAAGCCCGCCACCTTGAGCACGGGCCACACGGTCAACGTCCCGCTCTTCATTGACGCCGGGGAGTTGCTCAAGATCGACACACGCACGGGCGCATACGTTGAGCGTGTGAAAGCCTGATTCTCCACGAACTCGACCAATCTCGGTATGCCGCTGTTTCCCAGCCTGTCCAAATCGTCCAACTCCGCAAAGCGGGCGGCTTCTTCCAAGAACGCACAGAATTTGGCAGCAGTCCGCGCAGCAGAAGCTTCACAGCAGTGGTTTTTTCAAACCTATCAGTCCCTTCCCGGACAACCGTGGACTCCGGAGGTCACAGAGCAGTTACGGCAACTGCACGACTCGCTGAAGACGCGAAAAATTGCAGAGGTGCTGCTGGAGCAGTACGATGCGGATTTCCTGCTTGATCTCCGACAAAAAGCAACGGACGAGCATGAGGCGCTTGAGCGCATCTACTTGGCACGGATGCAAAGCTTTGCGGAACTCGCCGATTCGGACCTCAAAAGCACGGTTCACGAAAGCCTGCTGCTCTTTCACGTCAACCCCACCGATCTCCCGCCGTTTGTGTTGGAGCAAACCGTGGGCTACGACGAAGACGGCAAGCCCATTCTCGACAGCAGCACCTTCGACGTGTTTCCTGAAAACGCTTACGCCGGAATCGATGGGCTGGAGCGTTTCCTGCCACCTGCATTCAAGGAGGGCAGCGAGGGGTTCCGTTCCTTCGCCCGCAAGAACTACCCGCTGCTTGCCGGAACCCTCGATTCCACAGAAACGACTCACATCCGCGCCCTGACCACCATCGGTAGCCTAGGTGGCATTGGGCACAAGCCCGATTCCGACATGGACGCGCAGGTGATTGTGGAGACCATTCCGGCGGTGGAGCATTCGTGGACGGATCTTGATTTTTTCCAGGCACTGCTCACTCACCTGCACCGGTTACTGCTCACGAGCATAGAAAATGCACTGGGGCAGAAGTTTGCACAACTCCGGGAGAAAGCCAAATCCCTGCTGCGCGAGCAACACCATGAGGGTTTGACCCGCGAGGAACTGCGCATCATCGAGGAGATTCTTCCGAGCACCCTCCGGAAACTGCTCGACGACCAACTCTGGAAGCTGTTTCTCAAGCGACCTGCGAAGGATCATGAAAAGCTGGTTGAGCGCAACGTCACGCGTTTGCTTCAGGAGCATCCCGGATTTGCACGGTTTTGGCCGATGCTGGAGGTGTTTTTTCCCTTTCTGCAACGCCCCGCCCAGGAAACTTCCAAGATGTTGAAGCCCGGTGTGCTGCTCCGGGATTTTGGCAGTTTGATTCGTAATTTCCAAAAAGAGCAGGCATTGGGGATTGAGGCGAAGACCGAGTATCCCATGCTCATCAAGGTCCGGAGGGTGGAGCAGTACCTGACCAAGAAGTACCCCAACACGGAAGTTCACTATTTCCTCAACCTGCTCCGCAACATGCGTGAGGGTCGGCACACGCCATTTCTGGTGTCTCCGGAGGGGAGTCTGGCGTACTCGCTGCTGCTCAACGACTTCCTGCTCAATCCGGCGATGATGCTGGCGGGCAAGCCGCCGATGCCGTTTTGCATTCCCCGCGAACTCCGTCCGCTACTCACCGTCGGGGTGCTGCCGGATGCACAGTGGTATGTCACCCAGCCTGATCCCCAGGGGCGTCCCCAGCAGGTGTTGATGCGGACTATGGCCGATTGGGGGTCTCTGGACGTGCCCCGCTCCTTGTTCATTGAACATGTGATCCCCATCTTCCTGAGAGAGAGTGAGAAGGTCAGCCACCGCAACCTTCCCAAGGCACTGCTGAACTGCTGGTGGGTGGAACTGCTCTGCGATGAACCCTACGGCCAATCCCTCACCAGCCTGACGGCGATGGTGCTGAACCCCGCTGACCGGGAACTCGTCAAAAATCCAGCTCCGGAACATGCGTATCTTGAGAATCTTGGTCTGCTGGAGGAAGCCTTTCCGCAACTTCTACTCGATCCGTGGTGGATCAAGTTCTCCGAACTCCTGACGCGCTTTCCGCACAAGCAGGTTTGCAAGGAGCTCATCTTCTGCTTTGCGCAGCATCTGCGGCTTTCGGACATCATTAACTTCTCGATGCAGGCGGAACCGCTGCGGCTGGACCCGAATGCCGCATGGCGCGAGCGGGCGATGGTGTTGTTTTACGAGCGTTTCTTTCCCAATCTGGTCGAACGTCTGGAGTTGATGCACTTTGCACAGGGGCGGGACGACACGGCAAACCTCGTGGAGGAACGGCTCAAGCAGCAGTTTCTCGATTCCATGCTGCGCGTCGAGCGACAACTCTGCATGCTAGGAAAGCAGCGGGCTGCCCGGCAGGTCCGGGATTACCTGATCAAATGCGAGGTGCGGCTTGGAGAGGACAAAGCCGCCATCAAGGAGTTGGAACTGCTGGTGGCTCTGGCAAATGAGCGCATGGCCATTGAAGACCATGAGGTCTTGATCAAGCTCAAGCGCAAGGAACCGCTCAACGCACTGGAGCGCTTGCAGGCGAAGGCGATCTACCAGGACCACATGCACCTCAAGGAAAGCGTTGAGGGAATCCAGGCCCGCTATCCCGGAAAGGATTTGGATTTCGTCGCGTTGGAACGCTGCATCCATCGGGGACGAGTGAAGGTTGGGGGCGACACCAACGAGAACGTCATCTTCAAGCACCACTTTGAGCGCAATTTCAAGCGCAAGCCCAACCAAATCCCCCTGCCGATTTCCAAAAGCCTCTGCATCCCACGCGCGCTGATCCTCATTTCCTTCAATCCCAAGTCCGGGAAGTGGAAGTTCCTCTCGGTCCTCAGCCGACGCGAGGCGTGGGCGTCCGGAAGAACCGACGGCTCGAACGCAATGATCATGTTCGAGGAATCGCTAGTCCAAGGGGTAGCCCGCTGCGTCTTCAGCGGTTACGTTGGCTATCAGGCACCCCAGATCACGGGGTGGCAGAAGGAAGCGGCCAAGTCCAGCACCAAGGTCAGCGGCAATCCTTTCACGCAAGATGACGTGCAGGTGCTGGCTCAGGAAATCCACGACTTCTTCCCGTCCCACCAACTGCGCCCCCGGGAACTGCTGGAGCACCTGCACTACGTCCAGGATGTGATGATGGTCTGCAACGTCAACGAGTTCCTCTCAGTGTCTCTCATCGTGCGTGACAATCTGGGGGAGGTCTTTGTCTCGGATTTTGACTTGGAGAGCATCCCCATCGATTTTTTCGAGAAGTCGAACAGCGATGAGGATCACAAGGTTCAGGTGTTCTTCCTCCGGCTTCAGACGGTGGGGGCGCGGGAACGCTTCCGTCACACCTTGGAACTGCTGGGAGCCCCGCTGCATCCCGATCATCCACCGCACTTCCGCATTTGGGTGAACCCCAAGAATTTTACGATGCCGATGTCTCCCAAGTACCGGGGGATCTACCTCAATGGCATTGCCCAGCGGCTTTGGCCAGCGGAGGGCGAGCATGTGCCGTGGCAAAAGGACGCGCTTCCGGAAGCGATTGCATCCTTTGATGCCATCGGGCACCAAGCGATTGACGCCTTTCATGAGCAGCGGGAGGTCATGCGCAAAAAACGAGATGCCCATGCGGCAAAAGCCCGCGCCCTCGCCCGCAAGTACATGGACAAAATCGAACGCGAAAAGGTGGACCGCGAACGCAGGTTGATGGAGTAGGATGGCCACTGCCGGGCCACCAAAACCTGCCGCCTTCGCTCGTGTGCTGGAGGTGCTGGACAGCGACCCTCCGAAACTGTTGCTGCTCGTTGAGGATCAAATCCGCCAACACCCCTCGCCTCAAACTCCTCCCCCTCCTCCGGGAGCGTTGCTGCCTCTCGATGCTTCGGGAAACCCGCTCAGCCTTTCAGGTTCGGGCTGTTCTGGAAACCTGAGCGCAGATGCACTCCGCTGGCGCAAGCCGGGGCACACTCCAAGCCGCATGCTCCTGTTACGTTTCCGACAGCAGATGCTCCGGGAACTGCGGGGGTGGTTTGACGAGCAGGAGTTTCTGGAAGTGGAAACCCCGTTGCTGGTCCCCGCGCCCAGCCCGGAGGCACAGTTCCAGCCCTTTGCCGTCACGGTTGAAGACGCGTCAACCCCCGCCGGATTCCTGATCACCTCTCCCGAATTCCAGATGAAGCGGATGCTCGTGGGCGGTTTTCCACGCATTTACCAGATCTGCCGTTGCTTCCGGGGTTTGGAGTCGGGGCAGCGGCACAATCCCGAATTTTCCATGCTGGAGTGGTATCGGGCGGGTGGAACGCTCAAGGACTTGGCGCAGGATTTGGAGGGCTTCATTTCGGCACTCCACCACACAGTTTCCGGATTGTGCGGCATCGCTCCGCCACGCCTGCCCAAGCCACCGTGGCACTGGATCACCGTGCAGGAGTTGTTTGGGTTGCATTACCAACTGGACTTGGACGAACTTCCGGATGCCGCACGGCTTCGGAAAGCCGCCGGGGCCCAAGGTCATGCGGATTGCTTGGAAGGTGCGGAGAGCTACGACGATGTGTTTTTCCGGCTTTGGGATCGGTTGGAGCCAACTCTTGGACGTGAGGGTCCGCTTTTCGCTCATGCGTGGCCCCTGCCGCTCGCCAGCCTCGCCCGCGAACTTCCGGATCATCCGGGCTACGCCGACCGGCTGGAACTCTACATTGACGGTTTGGAACTCGCCAACGGTTTTGGCGAGCTCACCGATCCTGCCGAACAACGTCGACGCTTCGAGAGCGACCTCAAGAATCGCCGAACCTCCGGACGTGATTCCGTGCCCTTGGACAAGGCTTTTCTCGCCAGCCTTGCGGAGGGCATGCCTCCATCGGCAGGAATGGCGCTGGGTATTGAACGGCTGTTGATGTGGCTGTCCGGAACCCAGGACATCCGGGAGGTGCTGGCCTTTGCGTGGGATGAACGTTGAATCTCAACCCTTGGCTTCCACGAGGTGATCCCGGACGATGCCGAAAAACTCGGCGGGGATTTTCTCCGGGTTGGGGTAGCACCAGCCGAGGTGTTGATTGCACACGGAGCAGTTGAGGATGACCCAGGGGTAGCCCGGAAACCAGGTGTTCTCCCAGATTTCGGGAGAGCCGTCCGCAACGGACTGGCACTGGGAGAGGGTGAGGATGGTGAAGAGGATACCAGCGGGATTTTGGAAAACCCGGTAGGGTGAGGCACCGTCCACGCTGATGAGGTGTCGGTGGTGTGCGATGAGGGTGTGGCAATCCTTGCACAGCCAGCGGATTGAACCGCCCTGCTTGCGCTCCTTGAGGTGCTGTTTGGACTCGGTTGGCAGGAGGTCCAGCAGCATGGTTCCTCAATCGATGACGATCACCACCCTCGCTTCGCGCAGGAAGTTGAGATGCTTGGCGATTTTCCGCAACGCCGATGCCGTGTTGTTGCCCAACACCAGGTCGGTGCGGTTTGCTCCAGACGTTCCAACCGCTTTCACCACCAGTGGCTTGGGCTGCACCCGGTCGTTGCCTTGGGCCTGGTCAATGGTTTTGACGTAGCCCGCCATGCCGTGCTTTTGCACGAACTCCTGAGCGACATACGCGGAACCGTAGAGTTCCACCCCGTCCTCGTCCACGATTTTCGGGGACATCGCCGGTTGCACGTTCGTGCCTCGGGCATCGACCACGAGTCCAGAATAAACCTGATTGAGGTTAATGCGGCTGCTCGGTTGCACCGTGCTGGCAGGGGCCGGGATTTCCTGTGGAGGTCCGGCTTGGGGAGTTGCGTACAACTCCGGGGGAATGGTCTTCCGAAGGGACGCTTCCATGCGGATACGGACACTGCCGTCCGAGAAGTAACGTGGAGTGCCGACGACCCGCAGACCATACAGCATTCCTTGGATGCGGGTCCGGACGGTGTCGTCCTGAAGCATCGCATCCTTGAGGGTCGTTGCAGAGGAGAGGTTGACGCCCTTGGCCATCTCAAGGATGTTGCGGGCGGCGTCCAGTCGGGCGGCACGTTCAGCAGTCGCGTTTTTCTGTGCCACACTTTTGGCGGTTTGCGCAGGCACCCCAATACCTTCAGCAATGATCAACTGGCGATCCCAGTCAATGCAAGCCGAATCTCCCTGCTGGGAGCAACTCTGGCTAAGGTTTTCCGCTGCTGCCAAGGAGGCCATCAAGATGATGGCCACTGCTGTCAAAAACTGCCGCATCCGCCTCCTCTGCTTTGTGTTTAGCGGTTAGACATCCTTCATACTCAAGGAAATCTTGCCGCGTCGATCCAACCCGGTTGCCTTCACGGTGATAATGTCGCCCTCGTTTACCACATCGGTGACATTCTTCACGCGCTCTTGCGAGAGATTGGAGATATGCACAAGCCCTTCCGTTCCGGGAAAGATCTCCACGAAAGCGCCAAACTCGACGACTTTCTTGACGGGTCCGGTGTACACTTCGCCGATTTCAACCGTCCGGGTGAGATCACGGACCATTTCCAATGCAACGTCCACGGCCTTGTGGTCGCGTGAGGCGATGGAAACCACACCGTCGTCATCAACGTTGATCTTGACTCCGGTTTTCTCAACGATGCCCTTGATCACCTTGCCGCCTGGACCGATCACTGCACCAATTTTGTCCTGCGGAATCTTGTGGGTGATGAAGCGTGGGGCGTGACTGGAGAGTCCCACGCGAGGTTGGCCGAGGCTTTCATCCATGATCTTGAGGATGTGTTGCCGTCCTTCAAGGGCTTGATCCAGTGCGTTGGTCACGATCTCCTTCGTGAGTCCCTGAATCTTGATGTCCATCTGCAAGGCGGTCACGCCTTTTTCGGTGCCAACAACCTTGAAGTCCATGTCGCCCAGATGGTCCTCGTCGCCTAGGATGTCCGAGAGGATCACAGAGTTTCCGGAGGCTTCGTCAAAGATCAGGCCCATGGCGATGCCAGCGGTATTCCGGGGCAGCGGAACTCCGGCGTCCATCATTGCCAGTGATCCGGCACAGACGGTGGCCATTGAGGAGGAACCGTTGGATTCGAGGATTTCAGCAACCAGCCGGATCGTGTACGGGAAGGACTCCTTGCCCGGCAGCATCGGCGTGAGTCCCTTTTCCGCAAGGTAGCCGTGGCCGATTTCACGCCGTCCCGGACCTCGCGGGGGGCGGGCTTCCCCAACGGAAAAGCTGGGGAAGTTGTAGTGCAGCATGAAGTTTTTGAACGATAGCCCTTTGAGGTTGTCAATCATCTGCTCGTCCTCGCGGGTACCCAAGGTGGTCACGGCCAAGGCCTGCGTCTCTCCACGAGTGAAGATCGCCGAGCCGTGTGCACGCGGCAGTGCATGGGTTTCGCAGGTGATCGGGCGGATGTCCTTGGGTCCGCGTCCGTCAATCCGGATCGAGTCGGCGAGAATCCGCTTCCGCATCTCTTCCTTCTTAATGCTCCCGAAGCGCTCCTTGACTTCTGCCGTGTCGCCGGCTTCCGGAGTGTCGCCCAAGACCTCGGCAACGACTTCTTCCTGCAGCGCGTCCATGCGGGTGTAGCGCTCCTGCTTGTCGCTGATGCGCAGGGCATCCTGAACGCGGCTGGTGGCAGACGAATCGACCTTTTGCTGGAGTTCGGCGTTGACCTCCGGAGCCGGAACCGTGCGCTTCTCCTTGCCAACGCGCTTGACCAGTTCTTCCTGCATCTCGATGATCGGCTGAATCTGTTTGTGTCCGTACCAGATGGCTTCCTGCATCACTGCTTCCGACACCTCGTCGGCTTCTCCTTCCACCATCAGGATGGCGTCTTTGGAACCCGCCATGAAGATGTTGAGTTCGCTTTCCTCAAGCTGGGTCGGGGTGGGATTGGTGACGAACTCGCCGTCCACGCGCCCCACGCGAATGCCGCCAATGGGATTGTGAAACGGAATGTCTGAAAGACAGAGTGCCGCAGACGCACCGATCATCGCGGCCACGTCCGAGGGGTTCACCAGATCGTGACTCAGCACGGTCGCCTGCACGATGGTGTTCGCCATGTAGTGCTTCTCGAACGAGGGGCGCAACGGGCGGTCGATGACGCGGGAGGTCAGTGTTTCGTAGTCCGAGAGTCGGGCTTCACGCTTAAAGAAGCCTCCGGGGATGCGGCCTGCCGCATACTGCTTCTCGACATAGAAGACGGCGAGCGGAAAAAAATCCTTTTCCCCACCACAGCCCTTGTCCGCCGTGGCGGCGACCAGGACCATGGTGTCTCCGTACTGAACCAGCACGGAGCCGTTCGCCTGCTTGGCAAGGCGTCCGGTTTCAATTGAAAATTCGGCACTGCCGAATTGTGTTTTAACTATTTCCATGAATCTCCTTCAATGGGATAGGTATTGTCTCCCGCACATCATCCAACCCTGAAACGGTGGTCTGCGCCCGCTCATTTTGGCATCCGGATTGGCGTAAATTTTGGGGCAGGGCTGTTGAGGATGGTATGTGCAGGTGACGTGGGATGGCGAGGAATGTGGAAGCAGCCAGCCACGCTGGTGGTTCCACGGAACCGACAAAGCCTGTCCTCGCACTCAGACCTTGTGGAGCCACTTCATCCGGATACCTGGCGGCGAATGGCAAGACGTTGAATGATGGTGTCGTAACTCGACAGGTTCCGGGACTTCAGGTAGTTCAGGAAGTTGCGACGCTGGCCCACCAGCTTGAGCAGCCCGCGCCGGGAACTGAAGTCCTTCGGTTGCTGCTGCAGATGCTCGGTGAGATAAGTGATCCGGGCAGAAAGCAGTGCGATTTGCACCTCGGTGGAACCGGTGTCGCCTTCGTTCTTCCCAAATTCTTTCGAGATTTCGTCCTTTTGTTCCTTGGTCAGCATGTACGGTCCTGATGAAAAATCCGGTGTGGTTGAAAATAATCCTGATCATTCTCCCACAAAACGCGACCAAGCGCAACGAGATTTTCTCCGGAAGTCGTCCACGCACATACGGGAGCGTCCTCTTCCGAAGCTTTGGGAGGCTTGGCTGCACCCTCCCAGTTCTCTGGAGCGATTTCCACACGCATGCCGTTCCGGATTTTCCCCAAAGCGACTTCATCCAGTTGCACCGAGGGGTGATCTTTGAGCAAACCCCGCAGGTCCAGCCACGGCCACGTTTGTGGGTCGTCCTCCAAGCGTTCCGGCGTTATGCTGTTGGTTTCGTCAAATTCCCGGCCCACCTTCACGCGCCGCAGTTTTGCAAGGCAGGCCCCCGTGCCGAGTTGCAGGCCAAGCCCGTGGGCGATTGAACGGATGTACGTCCCCGAGGTGCAGCGCAACCGGAAGGCGACTTCCGGCATTTCAAGGGATTCAATGCCGAATTCGTCAATCACCACCTGTTGGGTTTGCTCCGGAACCCTCTCCCCTTTGCGCACCAATTCGTAGGCGCGGCGACCCTTGACCTTGCGGGCGGAGAAGGCTGGAATCGGCAGTTCGATGTTCCCCTGAAAGGCTTCCAACACTTTCCGGACAACTTCGGGTTTCAAGGCTCCCAGCGGTTTTTCCTCAAGCGTTTTACCCTCGGTGTCCCAAGTGTCGGTTTGCCGTCCAAGCAGAACGGTGGCCTGATAGCTTTTGTGCTGTTGGTTGAAGAGCGGGATGAGCTTGGTCGCCTCTCCCAAAAAGACGGGCAGCACTCCGGTGGCAAGCGGGTCCAGCGTGCCGAGGTGCCCGGCCTTGCGGGTTTGGCAACGGTTGCGGAGGAATTTGACCGCATTGAAGGATGTCCACCCGCTGGGCTTGTCGAAGCAGAGGATACGCACCTGCGGATCAGTCGGAGGCGGGGTGGTTGGCGGAGTCTTTGCGCAACAACTCGTCAATGTGGAGGGAGTGGTCAAAGCCCTCGTCAAAGACGAAGAAGAGGCGCGGAGTGAGACGGTTGGTGAGGCGCTGGCCGAGGTGTCGGCTGAAGAATCCGGCAGCGTTGTTGAGAGATTCCACCAGTTCGATTTTGCCTTCCGACGGAAAAACGGAGACGAACACCTTGGCGAAGGACAGGTCCTTTGAGACTTCCACACGGCTGACTGTCACGCGCTGGAAGCGGGGATCGTTGCTCTCTCGGACAAGGATTTCCGAGAGGTGCCGCTGCACCAGAATGTTGCGGTGCAGCCTGGGGTTGCGTCGCATGTCGGACTAGAGCGTGGCGGCGGTCTCTATGTGTTGATAGACCTCCAGCAGGTCGCCCGCCTGCACTTCCGGAAAGTTCATGACCACTCCGCATTCGTAGTTGTGGGAGACTTCCCGAACGTCATCCTTGAAGCGCTTGAGGGAGAGGACCGAGCCATTGAAGACCGTCTCGTCGTTCCGGAGAATGCGAGCCAGACTGTTCCGGAGAATGCGCCCGTCGCGGACATAGCAGCCAAAGACGGTGCCTGTCTTTGCAGTGGCGAACACCTCCCGGACTTCGCAGTGGCCAAGGATTTCCTCGACGATCTCCGGGGCCAGCAACCCTTCCATCGCCGCATGTACGTTGTCAAGCACCTCGTAGATGACGTTGTAGTCCCGGATGTCCGTGCCTGTGTGGGCTTGCAATTCTTTGGCTTTGGTGTCGGTCTGGACGTTGAAGCCGATGATGATCGCGTTTGAAGCAACGGCCAGCGAAACATCTGATTCCGTGATGTTGCCCACCGCGCTGTGGATGATCTGCACCGAAACGGTCTCGGTTGAAAGCTGCTCCAGCGAGGACTTGATGGCTTCCACTGATCCCTGCACATCGGCTTTGAGCAGGAGCAGGAGTTCCCGCTCGTCCTCGTCCTTGGTGTTCTCAAAGAAATTCTGCAAGCGCGTGCGTTGCTGCTGCGCAATCTGATCTTCTCGGAGTTGCAGTCCACGCTGCTCGGCAATCTGGCGGGTTGTTTTTTCATCCTCCAGCACCACAAACCGCTCACCGACCGCAGGCACTTCCGAGAGTCCAGTCAGTTCCACAGGGATCGTCGGGCCGGCCTCACGGATGGGCTGTCCCGCGTCGTTGTACATTGCCCGGACACGGCCAAACGTGGAGCCGACGACAAAGGAGTCGCCCACCTTCAAGGTGCCGCGCTGCACCAGCACGGAAGCCACTGCGCCTTGCCCACGGGTGATGCGGGATTCGATGATGACGCCTCGTGCCAAACCCTTGGCGGTGGAGGTCAGTTCCAGGACTTCCGCTTGGAGCTGGATCATCTCCAAGAGTTGATTGACACCATCGCCCTTGAGCGCCGAGATGTTGATCATGATCGTGTCTCCACCAAACTCTTCCGCCACCAACTCATGCTCCAGTAACTCCTGCCGGATGCGATCCGGGCTGGCTTCCGGGTGGTCCACCTTGTTGACCGCGACGATGATGGGGACTTCGGCGGCCTTAGCGTGGTTGATCGCCTCGATGGTTTGCGGCTGCACCTTGTCGTCGGCGGCAACAACCAGCACCACGAGGTCCGTGGCCTGTGCGCCCCGTGCCCGCATTTCCGAGAACGCCTGGTGGCCGGGCGTGTCGAGGAAGGTGATTTTGTAGGATTCGGACTCAACGTGGTAGGCACCGATGTGCTGGGTGATGCCCCCGGCTTCGCCTTCCATAACCTTGGTGGCGCGGATGTAGTCAAGCAGGGAGGTTTTTCCATGATCAACGTGCCCCATGATCGTGACGATGGGGGGACGGGACTCGGCATCGCCCTCGGCAATCGCCTCCTCCTTCACCACATCTTCGATCTCATACGTCTCGTTTTCAACCTCGATGTCAAACTCTGCGGCAATCAGCGTGGCGGTTTCTCCGGGGATCGACTGCGTGATCGTCGCCATCGTCCCCAAATCCATCAGCTTCTTGATGATGTCCGAGACTCGGATGCCGATGAGGCTGGCCAAGTCGCCAACGGTGACAGAGTTGCCGATCTTGATGGTACGGCGGCGTGGATTGAAAACGTGCTTGGAGTCGGATTTGTTTGCCGAAACCGTTCCCCGCATCCTCCCACGATCACGATTCCGGTCCGATTTCTTGCGGCGGCGCAGGATATCTTCCTCCTCGCTGGAGTAGTAATCCTTGAACGGAGCCTTGGATTTGCCGGGTCTCTGAGAGGCGCGCAGGGCGTCTTTGTCTACCCAGCGTTCCGGGCGCTCCGGATGCTCAACCCGCTTTTCTTTCTTGATCCCCTTCTTGTTGGTTTTGTCCGGTTCGCCTGCTTTTTTTGGAGCCTTCTTGTCCTCTAGAACCTGCTTGCGAGGTTGTGGTTCTAGAGGTTTCTTGACCTTAGTCGCTGCCTTCTTGGTGGCTGAAGTTCCTTCCGGGACTGGCTTGGTTTCCGCTTTTTTGGAGGAGGTCTCCGCTTTTATTGAAGGCGTGGCGGTTTGCTTGCTCAGTTCAGGAGCAGCAACGGCTTCCTGTGTTTCTGACTTTGCGGGAGTTTCAGGAGTTTCGACGTCTGGCACCGCAGCAACCGTCTCTTCCAGTTTTTTCTCGGCAGCAGCTTCATCCCCCTCGGTCTTGGTGGCTTTGCGGAGGCGGCGGGGGCGGTTTGCGCCAGCGTCCGTGCGAGTGCGGGCTTTGATCGTGATGACCTTTGGTGCCTCCTCTTCGGCTTCCTTTTCAGGCTCGACCTCCTCTTCTTCCTTGCGGACGGAGATGACCCGTCGTCTTCGCACTCCTGTGGCCAAGCCCTTGGCAGACGCCACCACGTCACCTCCGGAAATTTTTATGATTTTCTTGACGAGCATGACCTGTTCCTCGGTCAACTCGTCAAAGTGCCCGCTGACATCTACCCCGCCCTGCCGAATCGTTTGCAGGAACTGCCGGACCGGTGTCTTGTACTCACGGGCCAGTTCAAAAACTCGAAGCACAGGCATGGCTCAATTCGCTAGAGAAAAAACAGGGAAAGTGGAGTTATGCGCTGGGAGCCTGTTCAGCGTCCTCGGCAGCGTCCTCGACCACAGGTTCCTGCTCCGGAGTGGGAGCGGATTCCACGGCTGGCGCCTCGGCGTCCTCGGCACTGGCTTCCGGAGCGTCAGCCTCCTCGGCAGGGGCATGACTTGCTTCTGCAATCACCGCGACCTGAGCGGGAGTTTCATCCGGATCGGCGGGGGCATCGTCTTCAGCAGCGGTGTTCACTTCCTCGGCGATCTCTGCTGCCGGAGTTTCAGTTGCTTCCGGAACTTCGGCGGCTTCCGGAGTTTCAGTTGCTTCCGGAACTTCGGCGACTTCCGGAGTTTCAGTTGCTTCCGGAACTTCGGCGGCTTCCGGAGCTTCGGCAGCTTCCGGAGTTTCAGTTGCTTCCGGAGCTTCGGCGGCTTCCGGAGTTTCAGTTGCTTCCGGAACTTCGGCGGCTTCC